>JAGHCS010000181.1 GCA_021160355.1 Candidatus Cloacimonadota bacterium | reverse complement strand
TTCCTTTCACAAATCGCGTTCATATCCACACCAGGGCAGGCACAGAGACCTGCCCCTACATCTGTTTCTTACGTTTTTTCTGTTTTCCCCCTGCATCCGCAATCTGCTTTACGATTGCCAGATCACCCGTGCTGTAACTTATAAATAGTCGCATACTATCTCCGAGAAAGTAATGGAATAATTCAACTCAATTTAGCAATTTCCGACGAGAGATATTCAGCAAGCTTTGATAGATTTTCACAAAGTGAATTCACTTCTTCTTTAGAAACTTTGATTTTTCGTCTGATTCTTGCAGTTCTATCCTGTGATTTCTGAATGTACTCTTCATCAACAACACCCATTTTGTGGGAAAGGAGATGACGTTTTTGGAATATCATTACAGTTGAGTCCCACTCATTGCGGGTAAGACTGTTCTGAGGATCAATCCCAAATAGTTCTATCGCTTTTCTCTGCATTCCCAAAATGTTTTGAAAGCTCACTTTCTTTGCCTTCTCTTCATCGCTTGCCTTTTTTGCACTCACTTTAAATAACTCTCGTCCAAAGCCATCGAACGCAGAAACACAATCCTCCAGTGCATTCTCAATCATTTTATTTGCTATTTCCGGTTCAGCATCTTCTGAAATGGTTAATAGTTTTTGAACCACTTCAAGACTTCTATTAAGTATCTGTAATGAATTATGTTGACCGCAATCTGGACAAAATGCGAAAACACCATAAACGGTGTATTTTAAGCCACATTTGGAGCATTCAATTTTGGTTTCCAGCTGTTTTTCTTGATAATGATGCAACGGGATAGGTGGACCAGATTTTACTTTTAAACTAACACCCAAGCCGAAATCACCTTTAGGTTTAATATCGAATTCCATATTTTTTAGTTCCTTCTCAAGTAGATCATTGATTTGTTCAAATATTAGGGAGTTTCCAGTCTCTGATTGATCATCAGTTGCATAGTCATTATTATGAGCTTTATTTCCGCAGTATGGACACGTGCATGTTTCATTATCTGATGCTGATTCTGGATGTATTTTAAAATACATTTTACATTGATTATTTGGACACACACGCCCTAAATAACCTTCGGAATCAACGGGTAATGAGATGCTAACCTTTTCTTCATAATCTTCCATAGTTTATCCTCACAACGCTAAGAATGATTTAACCTAATTTCTCCGGTTAGTAGTTTTGGTAATAATCCATCTCTTTGAATTTCTAGGTTCAAATTCATTTCAATATTATTTTTGTATTTTGAAAACAGCGAATCTAGAGTTTTCGAAAACATATCACATAAATCCCTTTGTGGCTTAATAAACGGAATGCGGTTTAAATTGCCTTGGTTCAGTTTCAACTGGACTGCACCAGTTATGTAAGGGTGAATATAAACCTGCTTCAGAAAGAGCATCAAATGCTCATTACTTATGCCATTTGTTCCTTTTAATATGTGTGCATGGTTATTAACCCAGAATTTTCCCCAAACATATTGAACAACCGGATTGTCATTTTTATCAACGACTGAGCCATCCTCGGCAACGAGAATATATGTGCCATCAAATAGATAATCATCAATATAATCCATAATACTTGTCGCACCATAATATGGATAAGTTCCTTGTCTCTTCAATCTTTCTCTAGCGGATAAAGGTACTCTTTTGGAATCAAAAATCTTGATAACATTTGAGAGATTTACAACCTCCCACCCTTTCGGAATCTCACCCAACTCTGACTCCTCGAAGCTGTCCGGGAAGAGGGCAGCGATTTCCTTTGGCAGGCCCGTATCCCGTCCCTCTGCTTTAGCGCGGACGGGGTCGAAATCCACGAACCATGATTTGAATATCGCCTGCGTGATAGATTCGAGTGTCTCGTTCATCCTTCGGTTCAGCTCGATTTTGTCATCCAGTGTTCCCAACACATGCGCAATCGCCTTTTGCTCAGTGATGGGAGGAATTGAAATTTCCAGATGATCCAATGATTCGTTAGGTACTCTCTGACGACCTGAAGTTCCAGACATTTGCGATATCGCATAGTTACGAACTTCATCCCAACGTGTAAGATAATATACAAATAGACTGTCAGTAATATCTGGTTTTCCGCGAATTACGATGAATTCGGTTGAACCATGCGCTACGGTTTCTTCATGTACAGATTTATATCGTGCAATTTTACCATTTTCGAGACATGGTGTAATTCTTGCCATTAAAGTATCACCATCAATAAATTTTGATCCTCCACCTTTGAATTCTCGTTCAATGAGAGTAGTGACACTTCTGTTGTTTGGTTCAATTGCCTTCATGTCAACAAAAGGATAAACTTCACCTTTCTTTACAGGTGATTTAGGGTTAATTTGAACAGCATCAGAGAATTGCATCGTCTTCCACTTATCCGCCATAACCAAACCTCCTCATATTCTTCTTGATCTCCTTTTCCAGTTTCGCGCTTTCGGTGAAGATGTGATTTAAAATAAGAATCATTTGCCATCCTCCTTTTTAAAACCAATCTTACGCTGATCTTTTTCTGGTGGAATCATAAGCTGCCTTATAGCCTCAAATACCTGTCTGAACTGCTTGTCATATTTCGACTCAAGTTCATCAAGACGTTTTGCCAGTTTCGCGTTGGATGCAATAATAC
>JAGHCS010000081.1 GCA_021160355.1 Candidatus Cloacimonadota bacterium | reverse complement strand
GAGGATTCTGAAGATGGAAGGATCTGTGCGAATTATACTGATTTGGAAAAGGTGTCCAAAAAGAGGAATTTCAAACTTATAATCTGTTATGCTGATGAGGGAAAAACCGAGATGGAATCATTTGAGAATGCAAAGAGAAGTTATCAAATACTCGCACCAATTGTTGACGCAATGTGGGTCGGTCTTCATCAGGGAGAATCAGTAGAATTTTTACCAGAGTTGCTTAAACCTATGTATGATTTTCATGTTCCCACCTGGTGTGTTCTCAGGGAACCTGCTGTTGAAAAGGGGGTTTTACTCAGTATTACACATCAGAACTTTGATGAGATCGGACTATGGTATGCACAAAACATCGCTAAGATCTTTAATGGAGCTAAACCCCGTGAACTCTCTCAGATTTTTTAAGGAAGAAAGTCATATTCTTATAAATAAGGAAGCAGCAAGAAGAATCAAATATGAAATTCCTGAAACGCTTCTAGGTATTGCTAATAACGCTGGATCTATTCCTGAAAAAATTCTTGAGAATATCTTTGATTCATACTTCACGACAAAGCAACAGAGCAAGGGAACCGGGCTTGGTTTATACATGGCAAAAACTATTATAGAGCAGAATATGGGGGGTAAGATTTCTATAAAAAATTTGGATGATGGTGTATCATTTATTATTGAGATATAACTCGAATTGAAACAAGAAATAAATTTGATATCCAACAATGATCAATTTGTCCAGCATTCTTCCTTCACGTTATAGTTGTGGAAAGAAATTATAAATAAATGCGATTAATGTTAACGATTACTATGCTCTTGGCACGAAAAATGCTCTATATTATTAAACATGAAAAGTGTTAATTAGATTTTGTTTTTATTTTTCTCGCCCGTGAAGTTTTTTTATCGCGATAAGAAAAATGCGAATGAATTGTTTGACAAAATATTCGAACCATAATTTCTAAGAAAAAAATTTTAGTTTGCATAGGATTAGGTCTATATATGTCAAAAACGTTTGTTGAGAAAAGCATTAAAAGTTCACTTACTGTGCAGAATATCAGGAAATGAGGTGCGTTTACCATTGAAAGCAAAATTAACTAAAGATTCCCCTAAATATGTCCTGCCATTATCTGTAATGTATGTTGAAGATGAGTTAGTCATTCTCCGTTCTATCACCACAATGATGAAACTTAAAATAAGGGAAGTGTACGTGGCACAGAACGGAGAAATTGGATTAGAAATATTTAAGAAGCATAGACCTCAAATTGTTATAACAGATATTAAGATGCCTGTCATGGATGGATTGGAAATGATAGAGAGAATCAAGAAAATCGATCCTACGACAAAATTCATAATTGTGTCTGCTTATGGAGAAACAAACTATTTTATACGTGCTATAGAATTATCTGTTCATGGTTTTATTCTCAAGCCGGTTAACGTGAACCAGCTTATGGAAGTTATCATGGAACTGGGCAATGGTATTCTGCTTCACCATGAGATAGAAAGGAAGGAAGAGGAGCGCAAGAAATCGGCCAAAGCACTTCGAGAACAAAAGGTTTATTTCGAAAGGCTTTTTGAAAGCTCACCTGAGGCTGTAGTTATTACTCAAAATAATGGAAAAATACTGCAGATTAATCGTACTTTCTCGGATATGTTTGGTTTTACTAATGAAGAAGCAGTAGGAGCTACTATTGACGAACTTATATCATCTGAAGAATTACTGAATGAAGCTCGGGAGCTTACCAATCAGGTTGCTGAAGGTAATGATATTGAGATGGAAACGAAACGCAAAATGAAAAATGGGGAATTGTTAGATGTTTCCATTTTAGGAAGACCAATTATTGTTGATGGAAAGCAGGTTGCGGTATATGGTATTTATCGAGACATTACTGACAGAAAAAAAGCAGAGGATGAACTCAAGGAAAGCTATCGGCGTCTGCAGAAACTTATCCAAGATACGGTAAATGTACTCGCAAATGTTGTTGAATTAAGAGATCCTTACACTGCGGGTCATCAACACAATGTGGCTCAACTAGGAGTTGCTATCGCACAAGGGATGGGGTGTTCAGAAGATATGATCGAAGGCATTCGTATTGGTGGAACGATGCATGATATTGGTAAAATCAAGGTGCCTATCAGAATATTGAATAAGTCGGAAATGCTTACAGATAATGAGTGGGAGCAGATCAAGAATCATCCATCCGTAGGTTATGAATTATTAAAAGATCTCGATTTTCCATGGCAGGTCGCAAAAATGGTGCTGCAACATCATGAACGTTTTAATGGATCCGGGTATCCAAACGGTTTGAAAAATGGTGAAATCCTGATGGAAGCAAGGATCCTTGCAGTAGCAGACGTTATTGAGGCAATGGCAAATGACAGACCCTATCGCCAAAGTCTTGGATTGGAAATAGCCCTTGAGGAAATCGAGGACAATAAAGGCATTCTCTATGATCCTGAAGTTGTTGAAAATGCCGTGAAAATTCTTAAGGAGGGTTCGTTTGAATTTATCAAAAGACATACCTGATAACGAGAAAAAATCTCCTAAAATTAATACCTAAATTACTCTCAGCAAATTTGACAAACATTTACATTCAAAAAAATTTGAATAATATTTAAATCAAAAAATAATGCAAGCTCATGGAGCACGTATGAAAAAAGTAATATTGCTTTCCACACTCTTTATATTCTTGTTCTCTGCTCAGTCATTACTCGCGAAGGATAATATAGCTGCCGGCATCATTCAACCTTCACAACTTTCACCTGGTGGAAAGGGTGTGATCACAGTAACCTTCACTATTCCGGAAGGAATGCATCAGAGCTTACAGGAAGATTATTTCTATATCGAAGCTCAAGAAGTAGAAGGGATCGAATTTTTACCTGCTCAATATCCTGAAGGTGTCGAAAAAGATGGTTTGATAAATTTTTATGAGTCTGCAATTTTGCTTATGGAATTCACCCTTTCGGAAGAATTTCCTGCGGGTGATTACGAGCTGACAATCTATGCGGGTTACCAGTTTTGTGATGATGCCGGTATGTGCCATTTTCCGGAAGAAGAGGAGCTTGTACTTTCTTTTGTTGTCAGTGGTGAGCAAGGTGTTATTTCTAAACTGGAGATAGCTTCTATAGATTCAAAAACTGAAGTAAAATCTCCAACTGATACTGAGTTCGCAGAGATAAAAGTTAAACTTGATGAATTTGTCATGACAGATATTGCTGCTGGATATCTGAAAAGTAAGGATTTTATCTCCTTTGCAGAAAATGCAAAAACAGCGGATGGTTCGTCTGCGAATAAATTCGCAGGAATGAGCATCTGGCTTATTCTCCTCCTGATAATTGTCGGGGGCATTGCCCTTAATCTCACTCCCTGTGTACTTCCAATGATGCCCATAACTATCGCTGTACTCGGTGCAGGAACACAGGCGGAATCCAAAGGAAAGGGTTTTGTGATCGGAGGTTTATACGGAATCGGTATGATGCTTGCTTATGGCGCACTTGGATTGATCGTGGTGCTTACCGGTTCTCGGTTTGGTGCAATAAATTCTTCCCCAGTGTTTAATCTTATAATTGCAATTATATTCATTTTACTTGCCCTTGCAATGTTTGATGTATTCCCAATTGATTTCACAAAATTCCAGTCGGGCAAAATGACTGGTAAAAAGACCGGAAAGGGAAAATACATAACAATTTTTGTACTGGGTGTGATAGCAGCAGTGCTTGCAGGTGCTTGCGTTGCCCCAGTACTTATTTCAGTAATTTTGTATTCAGTAACATTATACACTTCAGGAAATCCAGCGGGCTTGCTTCTCCCCTTCTTACTTGGCTTGGGAATGGCATTACCATGGCCCTTTGTAGGAGCAGGACTTTCGATCCTTCCCAAACCTGGGAAATGGATGAAGTGGATCAAGATCATCTTTGGAGTGATCATTCTTGTGATTGCTTTATATTATGGCTATACGGCTATCCATATTTTCTCATCACAAGCTCAAGATACAGAACATGTTGTGGAGAATACAGCAGAAGATACAGATTCTGACTTGTATTGGACCCCTTCAATTATGGAAGGTCTCGATAGAGCAAAAGAAGAAGGAAAACCAGTTCTCATTGATTTCTGGGCGACGTGGTGTAAGAATTGTCTTGCAATGGAAGCCACAACATTTAGAGATGATAAAGTTGAGGAAGTCTTAAAGGATTTTGTCCTAATACGTTATCAAGCTGAGGATTTGAAAAAGTCCCCCACAAAAGAGATACTCGACTATTATGATGTACTCGGGCTTCCGTCATATGTTGTGCTCATACCCAAATAATATTCAAGAGGTTTGAAATATGAAAAAAGTAATTTTGTGCATACTTGGAATTGTGTTCTTGTTATCACTGTTTTCTTGTGATAGATTTAATCATCATTTTGATCCGGTATTTACTCCGTTCGAGCATTATTTGGAGCGATTTGCAACTCATGTTGAAGAGGGTATCTTATATGATGGTGTGGCTTCTATCATGGGCTATTACTCGGACACATATCTTAACAACGGCATGGTAAAAACTGATATGCAAGCACTGTATAATTCGCTTGCAGATGCATTTCCGGACAGCGTTGCTATAGAGATAGACATTCTCAATGAAGCTGAGTATAAAGTATCATATCGCATTGTGACTGCAGGTGTTGACACGACAATTATTGATTATGCGCAAACTCTGCGGGACAGCTTCCTTTTTATAGGAAATCAGATCGCCCCAGCAGTGCCGCAAAAAGTTTTGGTCGAAGTGATCACAGGGACTTGGTGCTCGAACTGTCATTATGCAGAAGAAGCCCTTGCGCAGCTCAAGCAGGAATATGGAGGTGATTTTTACTACATTGAATATCACTGGAATGACGATCTGGATGTCGGTGCAATAGAGGTTATTGAATATTATAATATGAGCTATTCGGCCCCTCAATCAATGTTCCAGGGACAGGTCAAAGTTGCCGGCGGTGGGGGAGATACGTATGATCAATATCATAACACTATCACCACTTTCTTTGATCAGGATGCTCTGGCAGAACTGAAAAATTTTTCCTACACCATGTCTGATACTTTATCCGGCCAAGTAACTATTAGGAAAGACGATTCTCTTCCCATTGAAGACCTTAATATTAAATATGTGTTGGTTGAAAAGGTTTCTTCTGTTATTAATCCCTATACAGGAAGACCATGTGAACAGGTTGTCATCGCAAAGGGAATGAAAGATATTGGCGAGGAAGATTTTTCCAATCCAATATCTTTTAAACTTGAAATACCTCAAACCGTGCCGGATGATATTGTGCTTTATATCTGGCTGCAAACTCTTGAGGATCCATACAATGCTGATACATGCAAAATATATAATGTAATAGAAGAAGATATTGTAGTTGCGAAAGGGAGTATTTGATGAAAAAAATAGTTACTTTTCTTATAGCAAGTTTTCTTTTTCTGATTTCTGCTGCATTCGCATTGGACACGATGCCGGACTTCACATTAGAGGACATCAAAGGTGATCAGGTTAATTCTGAAGAACTATTAAACAAGAAAGCAGTGATCATAGACTTTTGGGCAAAATGGTGTAATCCATGCAAGAAAGCTCT
>JAGHCS010000040.1 GCA_021160355.1 Candidatus Cloacimonadota bacterium | reverse complement strand
CACAAAAACCTTCAGGAGGTATCTCATGAAAAAACTATTGCTTTTTTTTATGATCATGTGTTTTACAGGTATACTATATGGACAGCTCACGGTACGTCTTGTCGTGAACGACTTTGATATTGTGTACCCTTCAGCTTTTGATAAGGATGATCCAACAGGACAGCCGATCATCTTCACACTCGATCTACTGAATATGTCGGGTGATGACCTGCAATGCAAAATGGCGATGTCATTATATGCTCCAGCATACGGAGATCTGCTTACAGAAGCAGATGGGTTGTTAAAGACCTATGACGGCATTCCGGGTAATACTGAAAGTAATTACCTTGCATTTGCTCCTATGCAGGTTTATACCCTTTCCAATCGGGACATTATCAATAATAATGTGAAGATCGAGGGTTCATGGAATGATGTATTGAACAACATTCCAGACTTTGAGGATTTTGTCATGACAAATGGTTATTTCCCAAGCGGCACCTACACATTCACTTTTTATCTTTATGATATGCAAATGATCGAAATCGATCACAGTTCTGCAACTATGATCATTTCCAATGATATGCAGGTAAACTTGCTTGCTCCGGGTACAGAGGTCACGTCAGGGCAATCCATAGACCTTTTGCTTCCCCTTGGTGATAATACCCCGACTTTTGCATGGCAGTCTTCAGCCACTATGTACGAGCTTACAGTTTGGGAACTTGATCCTTCGATCTACCCAACAGTTACCCTCGACGATCTTCCTGATCCACTGGTCGTGTTGAAAGACCTTCCTATGCAATACTATCAATATGATTCATCTTTGCCGGAACTTCAGGATGAGTATTGTTATGTGTGGAATGTGGTTGGAGATTTTACTTCCACACTCGGCATGGAAACTCAGAGCAGTGAATACTATGGATTCAAGTTCCAGTCATCTGTGGGTGGCGGAGATCCCAATGTAGAAAATCTCATCGTTAATCTTGCAGCCCTCGGTTTGCTCGATCCCGGGCAGATTGGCAACTATGCTCCCACGGGACAGGTCTATGTGAACGGCGTTCTTATCACAGTAGGAAATATCAGCGAATTTCTTACCGGTCTCTTCAATGGCACATATGTAATCGAAACCATTGTGATCGAGTAGGAGGAGGTAATCATGAAAAAAATAATATTACTCATAATGATCCAGATATTAGCTTTCAGTTTTCTTTGCGCCGAAACGACACCTTCTGCAATAGTCCTGAAAAGCAGCGGGGTGATTGAACTTCACAGGCAAGCTGTAACCAAAAATGTGACGGATGGCGAGATATTATACAGCGGAGATGAGATCATTGCAAAGGAAGCATCTCTTGCAGCGATTCGCTTTGTTGATGATGGCGCTATTATAAAACTGTTTGCCAACTCGATCCTCACCATCAATACAGAAAAGACCGAGAACAGGCTTGATAAGAATCTCTATCTTGAAGTGGGTGAGTTGTGGTCCAAGGTGACCAAAGAAAAGGGCACCTATGAGATCGAAACACCCACTGCTGTGGCAGCAGTGAAAGGAACGGACTTTCTTACTGAAGTGAAAGAGAGCGGCGAAACCTGGATTTTTACATTTGAAGGTGTGGTCGAGCTCAAATCAGACTTGGGTGTCGTGGAAGTTGATAAAGGGAAAACCGGTATTGCAACAAAAGAGTCTGCACCTACAAGTAGAAAGACTGAAAAGGGTGAGGTCCGCCAGGAAGTTTCTGATGAGATCAAGTCTGCTGTTGAAACAAATGTAATGGAAATCGAATTTAAAGATGCTAGCGGTCAAACAAAAACCATGAAAATATTCTATAAATAAGGAGGATTAGATGAAGAAAACTTTAGCAGCGATCTTAATTCTCATGTTATCAACGACGATGCTCTCTGCAGCAACTATAGAGACAGATTTTATCCCACCGGAATATGTAAAGTACATGAAATCCCTTCATCTACGTTTGGATATCATTGGCGGTAGTGATGAGATTGAAGAAGTGTATCTCTTCTATAAAAAAGCAAATCTGGACTATGTGCAGGTTCTCATGGATCCTGGGGTTGGGATGAATCCCTATTATGATGCAACAATTCCAGGCAGTTATATTGACCAGCCGATCTCCTTCTATTTCCGCATCATAAAAAAGGATATGCTGGAGCAGACGATTCCCGGCATCGACCCCATCAATAATCCATATTATGTTCCTATGAAAAAACCAGCGGAAACTCAGAAAAAGGCAGATACTTCTTTCCAGATGCTCAGCCCTGACCAGGATTATAATTATCAGGATGATGATTTCATGGTTGCGATCTCATATTTTACTTTGGAAGATAAACTTCAAGGCAAAAATATCAAGCTGTTTTTTGATGGGAAAGATGTCTCAACACAGGCAACGATCACGTCTAATCTGCTTGTATATAAGCCAGCTTCTGTCAAACCGACCACCCATAAGATCGAGATCATTGTATACAATGCAGACGGGTCTGTATTTAAACAGAAGAATTGGGTCGTTAAGGTTCAGAAAGTACCTGTAATTCAGAAATTACCGGTATCTGTGAATGGTGATCTTCTTATTGATTCCCGGCTTACTATGTATAATGCTGATAGCAGTTCCTATTATCATGATGCAGACAATGAGTTCAGAAGCATTGGGCGTTTGCGCCTATGGGGTGGTAAGAACTGGTTCCGCTATAAAGGCAAAGTTTATATTTCTTCCGAAGAGCGAAGTACACGCCAGCCATACAACCGATATTCCCTGGATTTTTATGTTCCGCATTTTAATCTGTATCTCGGGGATCACAACCAGATATTCTCCAATTCGACTATTGCAGGAAAGAATATCCGCGGAGTCGGCGGAGATCTGCAATTCGGATTCTTCAAACTTAGTTCATTCTACGGGCAGATCCAACGACACATAAAAGGCACTATGGTGCTTGATACAATAGACACGGCTGTTGATACATCCTTCACGGGTGGATATTATAACAGAAATTCCCTTGGCGTACGCATGCAGTTTGGCAAGGAGAGAGGTTTCTATCTAAGCTTGAATGCACTGAAGACAAAAGATGATATGAAATCAGAAGAATTTGCTCAGAATCCCAAAGACAATATCGTCGTTGGTGTGGACAGCAAATTGTCACTCTTCAAGAGCAGGGTGCAATTAGGATGGGAAGTGTCTGCAAGCTTGCTGAATAACAATATCGCTCCGGGTGTAATGACCAAGGAAGATATGGATTCTCTGGATATCAATCTTCCCTTTGATCCGGAAAGTCTTGAGAATATATTCATCATCAATCAATTCGTGGAGCCGTATAAGTTAACAATGTCAAATATAGCTGCTGAAGGATATCTGAGGACCTTTTTCATGCATAACCTGCTAAATATCAGGTACTCATATGTGGGTGGAAGTTTCCATTCACTCGCAAATCCGTATCTGCAAAGTGATAAGGCAGGTTTCAATATTATGGATAATATCACCCTTGCCAAAAACCAGCTTACATTCGGACTGGGATATCATGCTTACAACGATAACATCAGAGATACGAAAGGCTCGACAACATACACCAAAGGACTTCTTGTAAATGCCGGCTATTTTCCGTATCAGAAAGTGCCAAGCCTGGCTTTCAATTTCCAACAAACTAAGATCACAAATGAAATTTCGGACACAACACTCTTACCTATCAATCGTTTGAATAATATTGCGACTATTAATACTTCCTACAAGCTTCCAATCCGTATATTCTCTCCAACGGCAACTCGTTTCCAACTCAGTTATTCTTTCACAAATACCTCTGATAAAGAGTATGAGAGTTATAATTACAATACAAATAATGTCCGCCTTGGAGTAAAAGTTAATTATACTGATATTCCTATATCCACGAGTTTGAGCTTCGGATACTTGGCACGAAAAGATACACCTATAGGTAGTCCAGAAACCAAAAGTAATTATATTACTGTTGGTGTGACAGAAGAACTCCGCCCGAAAGTCTATAAAGACGGTTCCTTCAGGACAACAGTTGGATATAATTTGACGCAATCGACCGGTGATGTTCGCTACATGAAACATTATATTTCCTGCGGCGTTTATAATCAGCTCAAGATACTTCCTTCAGATACATTCCTTTCCCTTGAGCTCGCTTATCTGATTTATCAAGATAAGGACAATGAGGCAAATGATTATAACCAAATGAGAGGTAT
>JAGHCS010000082.1 GCA_021160355.1 Candidatus Cloacimonadota bacterium | reverse complement strand
TGATATTCATTTTCTTCTGTATAGACACTTTTTTTCTCATCAGTTAATATGATTTTTGTGACTGTTTCTTTTTTTATTTCCAATCCGAAACGGACTGCCTGATTTTCCATTTTGGTTGCCAGATCATACCCGAGAACTGCTTCATCAAAACCGGGATAATTCTCTATATAAGATGTCTTTAAAAGCTGCCCGCCTGCAAAAGGAGCTTTTTCGATGAGTATTGTTTTCAATTTGTATCGAGCGGCATAGAGCCCGGCGGTAAGTCCAGCCGGTCCGCCACCAATAATTATTAGATCATACATATTTTTGCTTTTCATTTTATCTTCTATCCTTAATTCCTAATAAGTTGTCTATTTTATTCTTATCAAAACCCACGATTGGGCGATTGTTAATCATGATAACCGGGACTCCCTGCTGCCCTGTTCTTCGAACCATATCACGTGCAGCTGCCTGATCCCTCGCGACATCGACATCTTTAAAACGTATGTTGTGTTTTCTCAGATAGTCCTTGGTTTTCCTGCACCACGAACACATCGGAGTTGAAAACACGACCACCCTTGCTGTTTGATTATTCATTGTATCTCCAATTTTATTAACCACGAAACTCACGAAAATGCACAAAAAAAGAAAATAATGGCTTTATAATTATGGGATTAATTATAACCTTAAATACATCATCCAACTTGTTAATTAGGACAATCAACTTTGTAAAATTCATTTCATCTATTTCGAGTTTTTCGTGGTTCATTTTACGATTTATTTATTTTAATTTTTCATTATTCATGTCAAATTTTCTACTGATAAAAAAAGCCCGTCCACACATAACGAACGGGCTTTGGAGTACCAGGACTTTATGAGACTTCAATCTTTTTCTTCTTTTCGATCTCCTTGGTTTTCGGGAAAGTAACTTTTAGCACGCCATCTTTATAGGTCGCCTTGAGGTCTTTTTCCTTAATTCCATCAGGAATGGTAAAAGATCGGGAGAACTCACCGTATGAACGCTCACAGCGGTAGTAGTTTTCTTCCTTCACTTCATTATCTTTTTGCATTTTACCGGAAACTGTAAGATTGTTTCCTTCAAGTTCGATATTAATATCTTTTTTTTCCAAACCGGGAAGTTCAAAATCGATTGCTACAGTACCATCTTTTTCATAAATATCAACAGGCATTTTGAAGTTGGTATCCTGAAAACCTGGCATGAATTCATTATCCTTGAAGAAACTTTCAAGCATATTCCTGAAGGGTTGATATCTGATAATAGCCATCTTAAACCTCCTTTCCTTTTTTTGGTTTCACGTCTATTATCTTAACGATTTAATAAAAAATATAATGCACAAAACAGAAATGTCAAATATAAATTAGCACTCTTTTTGCGTGAGTGCCAGTTTGCATAAAATAATATTATCTTGCCTGTTGGTCGTTAATTATGAGATATTTAGTATGTATAAATTGTAGATTGAAATTTATAAATTTTCGTAAAGGTCTTCAACTACTGTTTTTTTCTCTTTGAAAATTATTTTTTCGTTGGCAAAGAAATTTATGAAACCTGAAAAAAATAGGGCGATCAAATTGCATATTATCACATCAAAATGAAAGATCTGTTTTATGATATTTAGGAGTGCCAATTTTATACCAAAAGAAAAGAGAACTGCAAGATTATATTTTGGTATTCTCCGAATAAAATCTTTGAAGCTATTGAGTACTCGATGGTTCCATATCCAGAAATAAATGATCACATATCCCACAAGGATTCCAACTTCAAAAGATATGGAAGGAGCAAGAATATATTTTGAGAAGTATGTATGAAAAGCATAGGTTATCAGCAACCACAAAACAGCAGTATCAACCAGTGTGCCAACTAAACCTCTGATAGTGAATTTGATAAAACGCTTAAGCATACTCGGTTTCAAATGTTTAATTTTCACACGTCTCGATAAAAAATTATTCTGAAAAATGATTCCAGTATGCAAAAAAATTAAGATAAATGATTTCAAAGCAAGTTTTTTATTCGATAAGAGGATTGACAAAAAAATTCATCATGAGAATTTCCAACGAAATCAAAAAACTATACGAGGTTAATTGAATGAAAAAAGCAATTTTAATCATAACTTTTTCACTTTGTCTGAATGGTGCAATTTTTGCAAATTCAACCAGCAATACCTATATACATTATGCTGAAATACCACATGCAGAACAATGGCAGGAAGAACATCCTGGAGAGCTTCCTATCTGGCTCACCGAAGAAGAAAAACTACATCTTGATGAGATCGGTAAGGATTTCCTCCCTACCCTCGAACCTCCAACACCTGTACGTCAACCTTCAGAATTTGCACCTATGCAGGGAGTACTAGTCCGATATCCTCTTGGCATTTCAACCACTATCGTTGCAGAAATGGCTGAAGATGTGATGGTGTACTGCGTGGTCTCATCAGGTTATCAAACTACTGCCTATAACACATTTAATAATGCAGGTGTAAACATGAGCCACGTCGAATTTCTTATTGCTGATACCGACACATATTGGATCCGAGATTACGGTCCTTGGTTTATTTTCAACGGCAATAACGAATCGGGAATTACAGATTTCATATATAATCGCCCTCGTCCCGACGACAATGCAATCCCCAATTTCTGCGCAACCTATTTTGGGATCAACGTGTATAATATGGGGCTGACTGCAACCGGCGGTAATTATATGACTGATGGGCATGGTATATCTGTTTCGACAGATCTCATATGGGAAGAAAATCCCAGCTTGACTCACGCAGAAATCAACACATTAGTTAATGATTATCTTGGGATAAATACCTACCACGTCGTTCCTGATGTGAATGGAGAATATATTAAGCACGTTGACTGTTGGGGAAAGTATCTGAGTCCTACACAAATTCTCATTCGTGAAGTTCCTACGTATCATTCACAGTATGATGAGATAGAAGCTGCCGTTGATTATTTTGAATCTCAACCGAGTTGTTATGGAACAAACTATGAAGTCCCACGAGTCAATACACCTAATAACCAGCCGTATACAAACTCGCTTATATTAAATAAAAAAGTTCTTGTGCCGATCACAGGTAGTTCTTATGATGCACAGGCGATCGCTTCCTACGAAGCAGCCATGCCCGGCTATGAAGTTCTCGGTTTTACCGGCTCATGGCAATCTACAGATGCATTGCACTGCCGAACAATGGGCGTCACGGACCAGGGAATGCTCTACATCTACCACGCACCACTTGCAGACACTATCACAACAACTGACGACATAACTATTACAACCAGCATTTTTGCATATAGCGGTCAATCATTAATTCAAGATTCTCTGCTCGTATATTGGAAACGTTCAACAGATATTCAATTCAATGAACTGCCTTTAACTCAAATTTTTGGAACATACTTTTCAGCAAGCATTCCTGCACAACCGAATGGAACAATCATAAATTACTATATTCATGCTGCAGACAACTCCGGCAGGAGCGAAAATAATCCTTATATCGGTGCACCCATGGCATACTCTTTCTATGTGATAAACTCTGTCTCCGCCGATGAACCCCAGCTAAATATCATCACGGAAGCCACAAATTATCCCAATCCATTTAGTGGCAGTACAACTATCGCATTTACGCTGAAGAATAATAACTCTTCTGTAATTCATATTGGAATTTATAATATCAAGGGACAGCTCATAAATTTCTTAACTACTCAAGCAAATAATAATCTTATAGCAATAAACTGGGATGGTAAAGATCGATCAGGCAACGATGTACCTGCTGGCGTGTATTTCTACAGGATAAATCTCGATGGGAAAACCTTCACTCAGAAAATGATGAAAATAAGATAAAAAAAACCATCGATTTAAGAACGACGAACACCGATTGATGATTTTAGAAGAACAGAACTCGATCAACTTCCTAAATCACAAATCGCTAATCATCATTCGATATTTACCTAAATACGATTCAGCTTCTTTAAATGTTCTTGATATGTTTTTGAGAATATATGCCGATTGTTCTTCCCTGCAAAAAAGAAGAGATAGTCGGTATCCTGAGGATGGATAGCAGCAAGGATCGACTGAATTCCGGGATTACAGATCGGAGTGGGTGGCAGTCCTCTATACAAATATGTATTATAATCTGATTGTATTTTTAAATCATCATAATATATTTTCTTTCGGGAAATCCGATTTAGTTCAAGGGCGTATGCAACTGTGGGATCAGCTTGAAGAAGCATCCTCTCTTTCAATCTCTTATTATACACTCCAGCAATAAGCGGTCTTTCGTCATCATAAATTGCTTCTCGCTCGACTATCGAAGCCATGATTACCGCATCATATAACGAGTCAAATGAAATTGGATTCGGATGAACGTTTTCAAATTGCAAAAAGAAATTATCGACCATCATTTGAATGATATATTTTTCGTCAGCAAAATATGGAATATAATATGTTTCAGGAAAGAGGAAACCCTCTAGATTTTTTATTGGCAATCCTAAACTATCAATAAATGACGAATCCGAGCAAAGTGACATAAAAGTGTTGTAATCAGCTAGTTCCTGACGAGCAAGCAAACTTGCAATGTGGCGGACAGTATATCCTTCAGGCACGGTAATGCGGTTAGTCACCACCTCTCCGCTTGTAAGCTTATGGAGCACATCTATAAAGGAATATTTACCGGTAAAATTGAATTTACCATATCGGATTTGCTTGTCATTCGGCAATAATTTATTTGCCACGAGAAAAAGTGAGGCAGATGAGATGATCTCCTTTTGTTCCAGTTTTTTTGCGATTTGAAATACTGACGAACCTTTTGAAATGTCAATCGTTTTATTTAAAATCGGGTATTTTATATACAAGCTTGTTATGGTGAAATATACAAAATACAAAAAAACAAATATTAATAGTACGAAGAAAACTTTTCTCATGAATTTTTACTAATTGTTATGATGTTCAAGATAATCTTTCAAAAGAAGAGATGCGGCAAGTTGGTCTATTTTATCTCTGTTTTTCTTAAGCTTCCTGTTCGCCTGGTTCATAAGTGCAATCGCTGCTCTTGTCGTATAAGATTCATCCCACAATATTATCGGAATTGAAATATGGTTTGAAAGCATTTCAACAAATGCTCTTATATCTTTTGATTTTTTTGAATCCGTCCCATGGGTATTCAAAGGATTGCCCACAATAAGCAAGCCGACATCCTTATCCTTGACTATCCCGACTATCTCTTTCACTACATCCGGTGTTTTTTTTGTATCGATTGTTTGATAGGGAAAAGTAATAAGCTGTTCCGGATCAGTAAGAGCAATTCCGATACGTCGTTCTCCATAATCTAAAGCCATTAACCGTTTCAATTCTTGCTACTCTTCCCGAGCAATATCACCCTTGTGTTTTTTTCTCGATTTTATGATGCTTTTCTTTTTGTAAAATCTTTATATCTTCAATTTGTGTCTTTAGCCCTTCAATCGATTTCTTAATTTCATCAACTTCATTGAATACATCAGCAATATATGAATCATCTTTAAATTCTGTTCTTTTGCTGTATACATATTCACCAATATCCTTGAAGTTTCTGTTTATCCTTGCATTTTTTTAGCAATATCGAGCTTCAATTTAGATATTTTTGCCACGAATTCTGCTTTATTTGCTACAGCTGAAAGCACTGTGCCGACTTCGCTTTTAACTTTTTTTATCATATCTTTTGTTTTCATTATGCTTACCTCCACAC
>JAGHCS010000022.1 GCA_021160355.1 Candidatus Cloacimonadota bacterium | reverse complement strand
TTCCAAATCGCATTTATGGTATCCTCTTTAATATAAATCTTGAATATAATATCTCGAGAACGATCAAAAGGAGCGCTGCATAAATAAAATAATAGAATAGATCGTAATATCTATAATGCACTTTTTCCGTTATCTCTGTTTTTTCCATTTTATCGATGTGTTGCATGATTTCTTTCAACTGCTCGGGATTTTGAGCACGTGAAGCTTTTTCCGTACCGCATAACTCAGCGATTTTATTCAAGGTGTTCATGTCTATATCGAGTTGCTGGGATACATATTGGCGTCCATAGATCGGATGATCAACTGGAATTTGTGACACACCTTCTTTTCCTACACCGATTGGATACATCTTTATACCAAGGTCATTTGCAAGAGTAGCAGCAGTAATCGGATCGATATCTCCGGAGTTGTTTCTGCCGTCAGTAAGAAGGATTATAACCTTGCTTTTTGCTTTGGAATCGCGCAAGCGGTTTATCGAGGTTGCGATACCCATACCAATTGCAGTACCATCCTCCACCATACCGGTTTTGATCTGTTCAAGCAATTCTATTAATATCTTATGGTCGATCGTCAGAGGGCATTGGGTGTAACTTTCTCCACCAAAAATAACGAGTCCGATCCTGTCTGTGGGACGGGATTCTATGAATTTCTTTGCTTCTTCCTTTGCCACAAAAAGCCGGTTGTTTGGCTGGAAATCTATCGCACGCATACTCGTCGAAACATCCATGGCAAGTATAATATCCACCCCTTTGCCTTTCACACGGGTATACCGTTCGGGTATGACCGGTCTGGCAAGTGCGATCACACAAGCAATCAAAATGAGAAGGTGAAATATATAGCGAAGGTAATAGAGTATCTGAGTTTTGCCTGAAATAAAAGGTTCTAAAAGCTGAATATTGGAGTAAAGGACAGTCGGCTTCTTTCTACTTTTTACAAAAATTTCATACACTACAAGAAGCGGAATCAAGAGCAGCAGCCAGAAAAAAACAGGTTTAAGAAACTCAATTCTCATCTTGCACCTCTTCTATTTCCTGCTCTTTTGTCGCATAAATAACATTAACAAGATCATCAAGTATTTTCTCAGCATCGTGAATTGGAGGTATGTATTTTGCGAATTTCACGCGATCACATTCCTGGAGAATTGAATTTATTTCCATTCTCTTTTCTACATTTAGATTTTTTAGAGATTGACGTATTTCAAATCCGGTCATTTCAAGGAATAGCTTATGATAACGATTCTCAAGATATTCTCTGCATATCCAGGAAATTTCTACATAATAGCGTTTTATGTCACCTTTTGTAATGTAATCCTGCAACTTAAGCTGTTCTATTTTTTTCAAAGCGATCACATGCGCAGAAAGTTTTTTCTTTTTCTTTTCGGGGATGATTGGCAGTCCTTTTCTGCTTCGTGTGATGAGTATTATTGCTAATATTATTATCCCAATTATTAGTATCGGCAGTGCAATATCCCAGAATCCAAGAGTTAATGAAACTGGTGGTTTTATATCTTTAAGAGCAACGCTGTCTGCAGGCAGGATCGAATTAATCGTGACTTGTAAGGAATCGGAATATATTTTTACTGAATCTTCAGATGAAGTAAGGATGAATTCCTGCGGAGGAATAGTCTGCAATCCCGTATCAAAAAAAGCAGAAGCAAAATGAAAACCGGTTTGAATCTCATTATCCAGGTTCTGAATATCGGTAGTATATGAAAGAATAATGAAAATTTCCGATTGTTCCTGCGGAATGTAATGAACTCCGCTTTCCTTATCATGTTGTACTGATACATCAAAAAATATTCGATCCCCAACCTCGAGGTGTTTGAGATCAGTTTTCATCGTATCTATCTTCGCATCTATAGTATAGCAAAATACAAAACTATTAATGAATAAAATAAAAACTACAAGAATGATTAATTTCTTCATCGATACCTTTTTGCTCTCTGCTTAAAAAATTTCACTATATCTTCGATATAATCCGTATGTGTGCGAATATCGATCAGGTCGATCTTCAGCTTTTTCAGAAGCTGTGGAAATGAGTGAATAGTTTCTGTAATATATTCCTCATATTTCTTGCGGAGCTGTGCATCATTTGCATTTATAATGATTTCTTTGCCTGTTTCCGCATCCTGAAAAGTGATAAATCCCACTTCGGGAAGAATATATTCTTTGGGATCGAGAATGCGGATGGCAACAACATCATGCTTCTGAGCAACGATTTGCAAGGTTTTTTGAAAATTCGCATCGAAGAAATCAGAGATAACAAATATAATGCTTCGTTTCTTTGACATCTTGTAGTAATATTCAAGTGCATTCTGCAAACTTGTTTTCCGATGAACCGGCTTGTAATAAAGAATTTCACGAACAATTCTCAGTACCGAGTTCTTCCCTTTCTTGGGTGGAATATATTTTTCTACCTCGTCAGAGAATAGGAGTAAGCCAACTTTATCATTATTTTTTGTTGCAGAGAATGCGAGAATAGCACCTACTTCTGCTGCGACTTCCCTTTTCAATTTGTGAAACGTTCCAAATGAACCTGATCTGCTCACATCGATCATGAGCATGACTGTGAGTTCGCGGGTTTCCTCAAATTTCTTTATATACGGGTGCCCCATACGAGCAGAAACATTCCAATCGATCAGCTTGACGTTGTCCCCGGGTTGGTATGCACGCACTTCGGAAAATTCCAGTCCCTGCCCTTTGAATACACTGTGATATTCACCAGAGAACATCTCATTGACAATGCTCCTGGTGGATATCTCGATGCGTTTAATCTGCTGGAGAATCTCTTTTGGGATCATAACTATTAGATATTCTGATTATGGGATTTCAATCTCATCAAAAATTCTATCAACAATGTCTTCGGGAGTAATATTTTCCGCTTCAGCTTCATAAGTGAGGATGATACGATGACGCAATACATCTTTACCGATCTCTTTTATATCTTCAGGAGACACATAGCCACGCTGATCAAGAAGAGCATTTGCTTTTGCAGCACGCACAAGATAGATAGAAGCGCGGGGTGATGCGCCAAATTCAATAAATTCACTGATGTCCTTCAAGCCATAATCTTTCGGTGCTCGCGTCGAGAATACAATATTCAGCACATACTCTTTGATCTTTTCATCAACATAAATATCATTCACCAAAGCCCTTGTATTAAGTACATCTTTTGGTTTGATGACCTTATTTACAATGATCGGTTTATTATCGGACATTCTATTGATGATCTCGCGTTCCTCTTCTTTTTTGGGATAGGTTACTTTAAGTTTAAGCATAAACCTGTCGACCTGGGCTTCCGGAAGTGGGTAAGTGCCTTCCTGTTCGATAGGATTCTGTGTCGCAAGTACAAGGAACGGTTCTTCCAGTTTGTATGATTTATCACCAATTGTGACCTGGCGTTCCTGCATTGCTTCAAGAAGAGCACTTTGCACTTTTGAAGGTGCCCGATTTATTTCATCGGCAAGAATGATATTCGAAAAGATAGGACCTTTTTTGGGTGTAAATGTCCCTTCTTTTTGATTAAAGATAAGTGTTCCAATAAGGTCGGCTGGAAGAAGGTCCGGAGTAAATTGAATTCGATTGAAAGCTACACTGATTACATCGGCAAGAGTGCTGACAGAAAGGGTTTTGGCAAGTCCAGGAACACCTTCAAGAAGCACATGTCCGTCTGCAAAAAGACCGATAAGCAAACGCTGTATCATATATTCCTGACCAACAATGACCTTCCCTATCTCAGTAAAAATGGACTGAACAAACTCGGTTTTTTCAATTACTTTCTGATTGATTTCTTGTATATTCATAATGACTCCTGTTATTTCTATTAATCGGCTAACACACCTTTTCTTATTTTCTTGAGAATATCTTCGCGCTGCTGGTATAAATGAGTCTGTATTTTATGAAGAAATGACTCAAGTACTTCGCAGGAAATCTTCCTTCTTTTCATACGCGTTGTCTGTTGCTGCAAAATGTATATGCCATCAATGTTAGAACTCGATACATCAACATGAAAATCGTGGTTCACCACTTCACAAATAATGAAACTAAGGCATTTAGGAAAGAGGGATTTCACTTTTCTTACCTGGTTCTGGTTGGAAAGCACGAACCAGTCATCAAGTACCATTGCAGTTTCTGTAATGATAATCGGGAGCATCATATCGAGTTCGACATAAGTCTTTCGTCCCTGAATACGATATTTGATCTGAAGATTTTTACCAACGACCATTCGCATTTTCTGGTTTGAAAGAATTAGCAAATTCTCTTTCTTTATATTATCGAGTTTTTCACATTCGAATTTTAGATTCAAGGGAACATCAGCTCTCCCGAAATGTAGATCCATCTCCTCAATTATTTTCAGATCTTTCATTACATAATATAGAAATTCTGAAAATGCAGTTTCAAATAACTTTCTTTGCTTAAGAAATGTATTTTCTTCTCTGAATTTCCTTGTGAATAGGAACTCACGGTATGCCGAATAGAGATTTATCTTCTTTTTCAAATCCTCGCGACTATTTGAAGTAATCTCAAGATTGGCTGCTTTCCACTTCCGATATTGGAGTGTTATTTCATTGAGATACATTTTTCTCAATGGATCTTTATCAGTTTCCAGTAATTCTGTAATAGTATCACCGTGTCTGAACGTAATCATAGAAACCTTCTTTATTTTCTCAATTCCTCAAAGATCGGGAATTGCGCACAGAGTGCCTGTACATCTTCTTTTATTGTTGATAATTGTTCTTCATTGTTATAGTTGTCATATACTTTCCTGATAAAATCCGCGACGATATCCATTTCAGCTTCTTTCATGCCGCGCGTGGTCACAGCAGGTGTACCAAGACGAATTCCCGACGCAACAAATGGGGGACGAGTATCAAAAGGAACTGTATTTTTATTTGCTGTAATACCTGCCAGATCGAGAGATCCTTCCATTTTTTTACCTGAGGGTCCACCGTCTTCTTCAGAGCCAAGATTGAGAAGCATTAAATGAGTATCGGTACCATCGGAGACAAGGTTGAATTCCCTATTCATAAGACCACTTGCAAGAGCTTGTGCATTTGCGAGAATTTGCTTTTGATAATCTACAAAATCATCTGCCAACGCTTCTTTGAATGCAACAGCTTTTGCTGCGATAATGTGTTCAAGAGGACCACCCTGGATGCCTGGAAATACCCATTTGTCGAGTTCCTGTGCATATTTCTCTTTACAGAGTATCATACCACCTCTCGGACCACGAAGAGTTTTATGAGTAGTCGTTGTAACGATATCTGCATAAGGAACAGGACTTTGATGAAGACCGGTAGCGATCAACCCAGCAATATGAGCCATATCAACAACAAGCGGTGCTCCAACTTCATCAGCGATCTCTCTGAATTTTTTAAAATCGATAGTACGTGGATACGCGCTTGCTCCAGTGAGGATCATGTTGGGTTTGCATTCGAGTGCTTTTGCGCGAATCTCGTCATAATTGAATTGCTCGGTCTCTTTGTTCACGCCATAAGGTACAATATTAAAGAGATTACCCGAGAAACTCAGCGGATGTCCATGCGTCAGATGTCCACCGTGTGTGAGCTCCAGACTGAGAATCGTATCACCTGGTTTTACAAGTGTGAAGTAGGCAGCCATATTTGCCTGAGAACCGGAATGTGGTTGTACATTTGCATGTTCAGCTCCAAAAAGTTCTTTTGCTCTTTCAATTGCAAGACGTTCTACGTCATCTACAAATTCACATCCTCCATAATATCTGCCGTACAATCTGTACAAAAGCTCACCGGTTTTGCGGCTATATCTATAAGGATAACCTTCTGCATATTTATTTGTGAGGACAGAACCGGCAGCTTCCATCACTGCTTCAGATACAATATTTTCCGAAGCGATCAGTTCAAGATTATGATTCTGCCTTTCGACTTCGTTCATTATTGCTGCATACACTTCAGGATCAACTTTTTTTATTTCATCATAATTAAGCATTGTTCCTCCGTATTATGATTTTTTTAAAATGGTTTATCGTGTTTTAAAATTATGTATTATAAATAAGAGAATTACTAAGAACTTATCGGCGTTCCTCGTATTTTTTTATTTTATTTAAACGTCTTTGATGACGACCGCCATCAAATTTTGTGGTAATCCACGTGTCAACTATTTTCTTTGCTTCTTCAAAAGGCATGAATCTTCCGGGAAGAATAAGCATGTTTGCATCATTATGCTGGCGTGATAATCGAGCAATGGTTTCTGATGTACAAAGAGCTGCCCGGATACCTTTGACTTTATTCGTAACTATACTCATACCAATGCCTGAGCCACATATCGCAATTCCATAATCCACTGTCCCATCTGCAACTTTTTCTGCAGCAGGAAAGCCAATATCAGGATAATCTATAGATTCTGCTGAAGACGCACCTCCGTCAATGACTGTATAATCCTTATCTTGAAGATACTCAATGAGTTTCTCTTTGAGAGCAAATCCTGCATGATCAGATGCAATGGTCAGTTTCATTTACTCTTCCTCTTCTTCCTTTTCAGTCATAAGACAGGCAAAAGCCATCGAGTATAATTTATTCATCACCGTATCGGTTCGTGAAGATATGGCAGTGGGTACTTTTGATCCAACAATATGAGTTGCCATTTGTGCATCTGCAAAATAGGTCAAAGCTTTGTAAAAAACATTTGCCACTTCGAGGAATGGAAAAACAAGACAGTCCGCATTTGCTTCAACGCAGCTTGTCACTCCTTTTGTTCTGAGACTTTCCGGGTCGATGGAAAGATCAATCGAAAGTGGTCCATCAATATCAGCATTTTTTATCTGCCCGCGATCTGCCATTTTGGAAATGAATGCCGCATCCACTGACGTTGGTATTTTTGGATTTGTTTTTTCGGAAAAAGAAATTATTGCGACTTTTGGTCTTTCAATCCCCAGTTTTCTAGCAGTTTCAATAACATAATTTGTCATTGCTATTTTCTGCTCGATGTCTGGTCTGGGAATAAATGCAGCATCTGTGAAAATAAGCAATTTATGATATTTCGGGATCTCGGCAATAGAAACATGCGAAAGAATTTTGCCAGGAACCATCAGTCCATTTTCTTTATCCAAAATACATTTAAGCATTTTATCTGTCGAGATCAGCCCTTTCATAAGCGCATCGCCCTTGCCTTCATTGATTAGAGCTATAGCTTTTCTTCCGGCTTCCATTTCATCAGGTTCATTGACAATATGAAAAATTTTTGGATCGATATCATTATGGTAGCAGATTTCTTTGATCTTTTCTTTATCCCCTGTAATGGTCACATCTGCGAACTTAAGTTCCACAGCTTTTTTGGCAGCAATAATAGTCGTATCATCCTGCCCATATGCAATAACAATTCTCTTCTTCGACTTCGTTTTCGCAAGTTCAATAACATCATCCAATTTCTTAATTGGCATCCATTCCTCCGATAAAAAATTTATCTTGAGATTAAACCCATAGTTTTCATGTCAAGAAAATGTGGGATTTTTTAATATCCAAATTACATGATTTCTTAACATTCTTCTTTTGAGAAAGACACGAAATTAAAAATAGAGAAAATAATTGACAGCTGAACTATATTTAACTACAAGAAATCCAAATAATTATCACATTTATCTGAGAGGAGTATATGATGAAAAAAATATACCAGATTCAAATTGCTTTAAAAAATTTCAAACCTAAGATTTGGAGAAGAATATTAGTACCCTCGGACGTGTCATTATCCGATTTCCATAAGATCATTCAAACGACTATGGGATGGACGAATACTCATTTGCATCAATTTTATAAGAATGGAAAGCATTATATGGAACAGATGGAAGAGGACTATATGTGGGATGACAGGAATCAGTTTGATTATATCGCCATGCAATTATCGGATTTACTGAGATATGAGAATGAGAAAATTTCTTACGAATATGATTTTGGAGACGGATGGAATCACGAAATTGTTCTTGAAAAGATCCTTCCCTTCGATGATAAAGAAGAATATCCAGTCTGTATCAAGGGTAAAATGAACTGTCCGTTAGAAGATTGCGGCGGAGTGTGGGGCTATGCTGATTTGCTCGAGGTTTTAAAAAATCCTAAACATAAAGAGTATGAAAAGCTTGTAGACTGGATAGGAGATGAACACTTTGATCCGGAACATTTCGATAAAGACGAGGTAAATGAATTGCTTAGAGAGAAAAATTATGGATGTTGGGAATTATAAAATCCGGTTTTGTATTTTCACTTGTCACAGGCTCTTTGACTTGTGATAAGTATAAGTC
>JAGHCS010000133.1 GCA_021160355.1 Candidatus Cloacimonadota bacterium | reverse complement strand
CTATGCCAACTCCTTGATACTCGTATGCACCTATGTCTATCCTTCCGTTATAAATCCTTTGATTGCCGGCTAAGTCCGTTGCAGGAAGATGCAGTCCGGTTGTGTCCGGTGTGCCTGCATCGATACAGGGAGAGCCTTCCGATAACTCATAACTGAAAGGGTCTCCTCCAACAAATTGTGGAATAGAATCTATATTGCCTTCAAGCCAGTTTACTGTACCTGCACCATTTGTCTGTATCCCATCATCACCATTTTTGATGTCAGTATAGGAAATGGTCACTTCATTTGAATAACCACTTTCATCAAAATTTATCTCATAATTGGATTCAGTATTAAAAAGAATACAATTATTAAAGTTAAGATTATTATTAAATGTACAATAAATAACATTTGTTGGAATATTATTATTTGCAACAGTTATGTTGTTCAAAATAGGACAGCTATTTATACCATTACCGATAATACTTCCCAAACCATCAGAAGTGTTGTTGGCAATTAACACATCAACGAGTGTAGGATTTGAATTATTAGAAAGATTTATACCAGCAGATGAACCCCATACGGGTTGAACGCTATTATTACTAATTATTACATTTTTCAATAATGGACTGGAATTACTTAAATATATACCACCACCAATTGATTCAGCATAGTTATCCTCAATAGTAACATACTCAAAAATAGGATTTGAGTTGTTGCTACACATAATTGCTCCGCCACCAGATGCTGAATTGTTCTGTAGAGTTACATTTTTTACAATTGGATTGGAATTCGTACTAAAATGTAAACCACCTCCCACACTTGCATGTCCGTTTTGAATAGTAAGATTTTCAATGTAAAAATAGTTATCTCCAAAAATACATGCTATAAGACCGGATAAATTATTTCCATCAAGAATAGTATTTTCCTGGCTTTCTCCTATTATAGAAACATAACTTCTACAATTAAGAGGAAATATTTCTCCTGTTATACTTGGTGAATACATACCGTTAGCTAAATGAATTGTATTCGGATGAGTGCTATCTGAAGCAATTTTGGTTAATGCATATGCTATAATTTTTAACGGATCACTTTGTGTCAATCCACTATTCGTATTATCCCCATTAGGACTTACGTATAAATCTTGATTTGTTGGGACTATCTTTACATTAAGTATATCAAAGGTAAAATTATTCTCTGGTTGGCTGAGAGCAAAATATGAATCAGGATTCATTACAGTAAAAGTATCTACAATAACATGTAACTCCTGAACCTGATATGTTTCAATATCGCACCCTCTTCCAGCATAGTTAAGATAGATATTGCAGCGATTCATAGTGCTAAAAGTTGCAGTAGAACTATCTCTAAGATAAACACCCCCGCCTGCTAAATAGGCATGATTATGACAGATAGTGGTATTTTCTAGTATTATATGAGAGTATCTGCAGTGTATTCCAGCCCCCCCATCGGCCTTATTATTCTTTATTATACAATTACTAATTTTAGGATCAGCGTTCTTAGAAAGTATACCCCCACCTCTTATATTATGAAGATCATACGTTCCACTTCCATTTTGAATAGTAAACCCACAAAGAACAGCAGTTGTATCCTCTCCATTTTCAAAGGTAACGACACTTCCATTCTGGTTACCGTCAATTATTGTTGAGTCGGCATATGATCTATTCTGTGTAATTAAATAAAAACTTGTAAGAATAATATTTTTTCCATTATAATTGATATTTTCATAATAGGTTCCGGGATAGACTAAAACCGTATCACCATTTACTGAGTTGTCTATTCCTTCCTGTATCGTTGTATAATTGCCCGTGCCGTTGATATCGACTATAAGAATGTTCGCATGCAGAACACCAATAACAAATAACAAAATAATGAATAATAAAAATAACTTTCTTATATTCATACAGCCTTTTTAAACCCATTAATGATATTAAATGCGGGTAGATGTTTCATACTATATTGAGAATGCATATTCATCTACCCACATGATTGTTATTACTTTACCATCTTAACAATCATGATTTCTTAAATTATCATCGTACCAGCAACATCTTTTTAAGTTCGGAATATTCACCGGATGTTATCTTGTAGAAATAGATACCGTTCGATACAGGTTTATTGTAATCATCGGTGCAATCCCACGCTGCATTAAATCCTATATCAGAAGCACGAAATCCTAACTCTTTCACCAGTTGTCCTTTGATGTTGTAAATCTTAATGTCTGCTTCTGTATTATCCTTAGGAAGTATAAATGATATAGTCGTCGTATTTCGTATTGGATTAGGGTAATTCTGATAAACGATGAATTCATCCGGATAGGATATTCCTGTCCCTTTACCAAGTCTTACAAGTGCATAATTTTCTGCATTCAGTCTTACAGACTTCTCAACGAAATCCTTCATGAGGTTATCATATACATAAAACGGGACTTGCTCTTGAATTGATTTACCATAGGTTGCTGTCTGAAATGTAAGTTCACCACCATCCTTTGTCTGGGTAGTGTCATCATCTATATATGCAGGTATAAAGACAGGAAATTCCTCGACTACGCTTGCACCAATACATTCGTTATCAATAAATACTCCTATTTCATCAACACCTGTTATGCTTTCCGTGCTATCGACGAAAATCATCATATAATCGGATTCTTCTTCATAGGAAAACACAGATGTTTCTGTTTTGGTATATTCTTCTCGTGCATTACCACCGTCATTCCATGTAAAGAATGGGGCATCTCTTTCGACACCTACGATATATAATTTACCATAATCAACAGAAAGATCATCCCTGCTTCCTTTCCAGTCTTCTTCACCGTCTCTTATCATACCCCAACCATCTGCATGGATATAGGTAAGATTATTCCAGGCATTTGCAAAGGCATCTTCGGGTGATTGGCTATAGGGTAGGAAGTAACCTATCCAGTTCTCTTCACCCGCATAAAGTTCTATGATAGTTTCGGGTTCTTCAAGATAACCGGAAACGGGGAGTTCCGCATCCTGATTCATTTCTATTTTATAACCATCTATACTGCGAAAATCCCCTATGTCATTCACCCAATGATCAAAATCCCAATAAATCCTGTCCTCTTTGTATTTACATATCTCCATATTATCTAATATGGGTTCAAGAACTTCGAGGGCGTTTGTGCCATCGTTATTTTCGAGTACAGGGAAGGATACCCAGTTCCAACCGGACTCAAGAAGTTTGTTATCCTGTTCGGGATATGTACACTGGATGACGCTGACGTTAATCCCAATATCTTCAATATAAACTTCAATTGTATCAATAACTTGTGTGTCTTGGGTATAACAAAATGATGTTAAAATGATAACATGTATTATTAAGCTTATAATTAATT
>JAGHCS010000259.1 GCA_021160355.1 Candidatus Cloacimonadota bacterium | reverse complement strand
GCACTTTAATGAGATCGTAAAGATCGACATCTTTCTGTTCCAATTCGTAGCTCACTGCTGATTGTTGAATTTCTTTTCTCGCTTCATCATCCATTGATCTGTAAAAATAATACCTATTCTCTTCAGCAAGCTCGGAAAGTATCTCTGTCGTTTCTTTTACCTTTTGGTATGCAAGAAGATTATTCATGAGCTCTGTGCGCGGGTCTTCCAATTCTTCTTCGACCGATCTTGGCAAAAGTGAACGGAGTTTTATCTGAATAAGCGTAGCTGCCATTTCCATGAATTCGCCTTCAATAGAAATATTCAAATCCTCCATCACTGCAAGATAGCCAAGATATTCCTCCAGCATAAAAGCGATCGGAATGTCGTATATATCAATTTTGTGCTTACGTATGAGATAGAGAAGAAGATCAAGTGGACCTTCAAAATTTGGGAGCTTGATATTATACTTATCTTTTTGTTCTATTTGAGCTGCTTCTTCTACCATATTTTATATAGAAACTCCGGTCAACAATCGTACAAAAAATCTGATAGGGGGAAGAATAACTCCGCCTACGATATTCAGTCCCGCAAAGTTACTAATGAGAATTATCGCGATAAATAAAAACATTCCCTTTCGTTCAAACTTCTGATATTTATAATACAGTCTGTCGGGAAGAAACGCACCAAATATTTTTGACCCGTCAAGGGGCGGAATGGGTATAAGATTAAATAAGCCCAAAGCTATGTTAATAAAGATCGTATAAAATATAATAAGGATAAAAATATTCTGCGTTGCTGTTGGTGAATACAAGAGATTAAAGAGAATGCTGAAAGCGATCGCGCTGATAAAATTTGCAAGTGGACCTGCAAAGGAAACTATCGCGGTATCCCACTTTAAATTTTTAAAATTATATGGATTGATCGGTACCGGACGTGCCCATCCGATCTTTGCGATAAAAAGCATTATCGTGCCTATTGGATCGAGATGTTTTAAGGGATTGAGCGTGAGTCGCCCTGCTCTTTTTGCCGTGTCATCTCCAAGTTTGTAAGCGGCATAGCCATGTGAGAACTCATGAATGGTTAATGCAAAGAGTATTGGAAATATCAAAATAAAGAACTGCTGTATAATATTCATACTTAGAAATGTATGCTGAGCTTGTCACCTGTCAATTTTTTCCAACTCTGCCAGGGCACAAAGAAAATATTGACACTGGTCAAGCCATAGTGGAATGTTGCTTTTCGCAATAAAATAATAGCCTGTAAGGAGACTCTATGCAACTACAGCAAGCGTTTATTTCCACAGCGAAAAAATTCTCCAAAAAGGTCGCTCTCTACGATCAAGCTACAGAAAAAGACATAACCTATGATAAAATGCTCATTGCCTCTTTGATCCTCGCAAAGAAATTCTCCGCATACCATGGCCAGCACATCGGAATAATGATCCCGACCTCTGCCGGATGTATGCTTTCAATAATCAGTTCATTAATGTGCGGTAAGATACCTGTGCTGATAAATTATTCGACAGGAGCCGCAAATAACTGCGTGTATGCTCAGGAAAAATGCAGTTTTAAAACGATCATCACGAGTAAAAAACTTTGTGAAAAACTCAGTATTGAGTTCGTGCCAGGTATGGTTTACCTCGAAGATATCATGGCATCTTTAACAACAGGGGATAAACTTAAGGCAGCACTCCGGTCTAAACTACCAATCGGCATGCTTCAGAATTCAGTTCATCATGGAGATGAAGATGAGACTACGGCCGTTCTTTTTACAAGCGGAAGCGAAAAAGACCCCAAGGCAGTGCAACTCACTCACAAGAATATCTTTCATAACATCAAAGCTTGTACCGAAGTATTTGAATTTACCCATGAAGACATCTTTTTAGGAAACCTTCCCCTTTTCCACGTATTTGGGCTCACAACGAATTTATGGATACCGATCATCGTCGGTTCCGCTGTAGTTACACATGCAAATCCACTTGAATATAAAAATATTGTAAACTCAATAAAGAAATACAAGATCACCATTATGATCGGAACTCCTGCATTCTTCTATGGCTACCTGAAGCGTTCTCGAGCAGGAGATTTCTCTACAGTAAGGATCGCGGTCGTCGGCGCAGACAAGCTTACTGCCCAGATTCGCGAAGGATATAAGAAACTCCATAATATCGAACTCTTGGAAGGATATGGAACCACAGAAACGAGTCCCGTTGTTTCTGTAAATGTAACGGAAGCAAATAAGCCCGGAAGCATAGGCAAACCAATACCTGGAGTTCAGGTCAAAATTATAGACAGGGAAACCGACGAAGAGCTCCCCAGCGGTAAAGAGGGTAAGATCATGGTTAAGGGCGATCTTGTTATGAAGGGCTATTATGGAGACCTTGAAGAAACCTCCCTTCGTATTCGTAATAGCTGGTACGACACAGGTGATATGGGTGTCTTTGATGAAGATGGATTCCTCTGGCATCGCGGACGCCTGCGCAGATTTGTAAAGATCGGCGGCGAAATGATCTCTCTTGTAAAAGTAGAAGATGTTCTTAATAAATTGCTGCCAGACAACGTGATCTGCTGTGTCGTCGATGTTCCTAATCCCACAAAAGGTGCAGATATTGTCGCTGCGCTCACTACTGGTGAAGTCGATTTCAAAAAAATTAGAAAACAAATGGCAAAAGATCTCCCCTCAATAGCTATACCAAAAGAATTCCACGTTATCGAGGATATACCAATGATGGTGACCGGTAAAGTAAACTTCAGAGAAGTTGAACACATCTGTCGTGATTACCTCGAAAACGGCAAAAAACACAAATCATAATAAACATTATGGAGATAACTGAATGGCTCGACCAAAAGACAAGAAAGCTGATTTAAAAGTAAGAAAGAAAAAGAAATCTGTACTTCGTGAGTGGATCGAAGCAATAATCTTTGCTGGCATTGCTGCGCTCATCATCCGAACCTTTCTGATAGAAACCTTCCTCATACCTTCTGAATCTATGGAGAGCACTTTTTTAAAAGGCGATTTTCTTATAGCTAATAAATTTGTTTACTGGTTTAGAGAGCCCAAACAGTTCGAACCAATTATTTTCAAATTCCCTCACGATACCTACGATCCTCAGCCGGAGGATCGATATGCCAAACTAATTCGTCCAATCTACTGGGATAAGAAAAACTTTTTCTTCAAATTCTACAAGCGACGAGATTTTATCAAGCGTCTCATTGGCGTACCGGGTGACACATTACAGCTCATAGATAAAAATTTATATATTAACGGGAAGTATATTAAAGAGAATTACGTGCAGCATACTGATTTCAGGATCATTCCGCGTGAGCAGGGACGCCTGTATATCAACAATGATTTCATGGGAAGCAGAGATAATTTTGGTCCCGTCGTTGTGCCTGATAGCTGCTATTTCGTGATGGGAGACAATCGGGATAACAGCAATGACTCCCGCTTTTGGGGATTTCTTGAAAGAGAATATATTAAAGGCATTCCCATGATCATTTATTTGTCAATGGGAGATCATCATAAGATCCGATGGAACAGGATACTCAAAATCCCGAAATAACAGTATTGTATCAAAATCCGTTTTCCCCAGTGAAAGAAATTTCTCTCTATATACACATTCCTTTTTGCACCAAGAAATGCAATTACTGTAATTTCTACTCTATTTCATATGATGCAAAGCTTGCCCAAAATTATATTCGGTCACTTACAAAAGAAATTTCGCAATATAAAAATAAACACTACACATTAGCATCTATCTACATTGGCGGAGGAACCCCTTCTCTTTTATCATTTTCACTTCTCTTCTCGCTCTTTTATGCCATCAATGACACTTTTACTATTTCACAAAAAAGTGAAGTGACCATTGAAGTAAATCCAGCTTCTATCACAAGAGATAGAGCACAAAACTGGAAAACCCTTGGCATCAATCGTGTCAGTATTGGCGTACAATCATTTGATGACAACGTGCTGAAAATTTTAGGAAGATTTCATTCTTCGAAGGATATTAAAACTACAGTTGAACTTGTGAAAACTCATTGCACTGAAAACATTTCTCTCGACTTGATGTATGGAATCCCAGGACAAACACTTGAAACGTGGATGAATAGTCTGCAAAGAGCTGTCGACCTGAAGCCAAAGCACATATCATCCTATTGCCTGTCCCTGGAAAGGGGAACACCGCTTTTTGATTCAAGGAATAAATATTCATTTCCTCCTGAGAAATTGCAGAAAGACATGTATTATTCTATGTTAGAATTTTTAGAAAGCAACGATTTTCTGCAGTATGAAATATCAAATTTTTCACACGAAGGATATGAGTCTCGACATAATATTTCATATTGGAAGGGAAATGAATATATAGGATGCGGAGCTTCAGCTCACTCATTTTATAATATGACCCGCAGAGAAAATATATCGGATGTAGAGCGCTATATTATCAACATTCAAAATAAGCAATCCGTATACGGCAACTCGAAAGTTATTCCGGGAAGAGAGTACATCTCGGACATGATTTTTCTCGGTCTTCGCATGACAAAAGGTGTGTCGTTGCATTATCTGAAAAGTGAATTTGGTTTTGATATACTTGCTGAATATTCCGATACTATAAACAAGTTTTCAAAACTCGGTTATTTGACAGTCGAGAAGGATCATCTGAAACTTGCCAAAAAAGCACTGTTTGTGTCTGATGAAATTCTAAGCGAGTTTGTATAAATGAAAAAAATAGCGATCTTTATCCTGATTGTGTTTATTCCTTCTTTAGTATATTCGGAAATTCTCATTCCAATGGATTTTTCCCAGACTGATCACCTCAAAGCTTATGGTGTCGTATATATGACACTGGAGAAAGGGTATAACAGCAAATGGCTTTTAAATTACAGAGGTGGTTCTTTTTTGTTACCGAGCGCTGATGATCTTGAGGCATTGTGCCGTCTAAGAGGTGTTACCTATGAGCAGATTTCTCCTATGGATTATCTTTCAATAGAGCAAACAATTGAAAAATCCAACATGGACATAGTTCACCTTGAAAAAGCACCGAAGATTGCAGTGTATACACTTCCGGAAAGTAAAGCCGGACAGTTGAAAGGTTTTGCCGGAGAACCATGGGATGATGCAGTTACGCTTGCTTTAACCTATGCTGAGATTCCGTATGATACAATTTATGATACGGAAGTACTTCAGGGCAAGCTCGAAGATTACGATTGGCTTCATCTCCATCATGAAGACTTCACAGGTCAGTTCGGGAAATTCTATGCGGGTTTCCACAGCACAAACTGGTACAAAGAAATACAACAAATCGATGAAGAACTCGCTCACAAACTTGGATTCGACAAGGTGTGGCAGCTCAAGCAGGCAGTTGTGCAGATGATTCGTGAATATGTGCGCAATGGGGGATTTCTCTTTGCAATGTGTGCAGCAACAGACACGTATGATATAGCTCAGGCAGCGTACGGGGTCGATATATGTGATATCCCTTTTGATGGTGATCCTATGGACTTCCAAGCTGAGCAAAAGCTCGATTTCGAAAGAACATTTGCATTTGAAAATTTTTCTCTGGTGAAAAATCCCTACGAGTATGAATTCTCAAGCATAGATGCGAGTAATTATGCACAGATAAGAGGTGCTGAAGCAGACTATTTTACGCTGTTCCAATTTTCCGCAAAATACGATCCTGTTCCCACAATGCTCACACAATGTCATGTAAATGTGGTGAATGGTTTTCTCGGGCAAACCACATCTTTTCATAAGGAGTTTGTAAAAAAAAGCGTCATTATACTGGGAGAAGTTGAGGGTGCAGATGAAGTAAAATATCTACACGGAAATTTCGGAAGAGGTACTTTCACCTTCTATGGCGGACATGATCCCGAGGATTATCAGCACCGAATTGGAGACCCTCCCACTCTGCTCGAACTGCATAAAAACTCACCCGGGTATAGACTTATCCTCAACAATATACTCTTTCCTGCAGCAAAGAAGAAAAAACTAAAGACTTAACAAATTATTTTTTTTGCTTCTCTTTATTAGATTTTCATGAAGAAGATCATGAATTATTTTCATTACGCGCTCTCTATTTTCTTCTAATATCCTGATCACTTCCTGCGATGTGATTTCCTTTTTCTCAAGCAGAATATCCAAGATTTTACCCCTTATCTGTCTATCGGAGCCCTTGAACTTTGATTGCTTTCTGTAATGTGCGCTTTTATAATTCAGGTTTCCAATACTTTCCTTGATATAAACACCGTAATCCATGAGAGCCGAATACCATTCACGCGGATTGGTTTTATCCAAAACCTGCTCGCTGATTTCAAGAAGCTCTTTGTCGTCCACTTTGTCTTTGTCACAAAAAAAATGGTGCAGCAAGACTGTTCGAATATTTGTTTCGAGGAATACGACAGGTTGATTAAACGCAAATGCTGCGATAGATCGGGCGGTTGCTTTACCTATTCCCGGCAATTTCTCCAGTTCTCGGACAGATTCGGGCAGTTTTCCGTTGTAATTTTTGACAATATTTTTTGCTATTTCATGAATCCATTTTGCACGACGATTGTACCCGAGTCCCTTCCATTTTTCCAGAACTTCAGCAAATGATGCACCTGCCAGTTCTTCAAATGACGAAAATAAGCGAATAAATTCTCTATACTTTTCTACGACTCTTTCCGTTTGTGTTTGCTGGAGCATCATTTCAGACAAGAAAAGACAATAGGGATCATCCGTATTTCGCCATGGAAAATCACGTTTGTAGTTTTTATTATATGAGTATACTTTTTTCTGGAACTCAGCTCTCTGCTTGGGTGTTATCTTCATTGCTTTGCTTCTTTTTTGTACGCCTTTTTATGAAAATCTCGATCCGGCAATAACTCAAATAGACACCGGTTCCAAGCAGTATCCCGAACAATGCACCTCCTACTATATCAAGAGGATAATGCACCCCTACATAAATGCGGGAAAATCCTATCAACACTGCAAACCCAAAGAAGTAACCGGCATATTTCTTGTAAAAATAAGAAAGTACTGTTGCGGCGGTAAACATGTTCATTGCGTGGTTTGACGGAAATGAAAAAGAGGTTTTCATGCCAATAAGAAATCTGCCGCTTTCAATATAAAATTCCGGATGACAGGGACGCAGCCGACCAAAAAGCGGCTTTAGTATTCTGTATGCAATAAGATCAGAGAGGGCAACGGCAATGAGTACAAGTCCAATAATGCCGAGTGCCTTCTTTTTCTCCTTGATGACAAAAAAGACCATCGCGATCAGTGCGATGATCAGCCAGTTTCTCGGTTCTGTAATAAAAGGAAAAATTACATCAAATACTGGAGTAGCTATTGACCTATTAAAAAAGAGAAAGAGAGATTTATCAATATGAACTAGGAATATCAGCACAGAGAAAACTAATTTCAATTAATTTGGCACTGTTTAATCACTGCGTATTTTGATGAGATCGTTGCGGTATTCCTAAAATGAGAATTTGCAGATTCTACTTTTTCTGATACCAGTTTTGCCTGTACTGTTTTTCCTGCAAGATCCGAAAAGATTTCTGATGGAATGGTATAACTTCCAGTTCCCACACTATCGTCCGGCACATAAGCCATTTGCACTCCGCTACCAGATTGATCTTCATAACTGAATTCTATCCATACATCGTCATCCGGTATTATCTCTGCCCAGGTTACCTGAATGTCATCAGTATGGTTGAAGGTTGCTGGAATATTGAATGTGTGAAGATCCTGGGACTGTGTTTCTATCACCGAATCATATTCATCACCATTGCTCATTTTTACAGTGATTGTGTACTGAGTATTTTGATGAATGGGATAGTCCCCAGTTGTTTCATAATATGGTCCGCCGGTTATATAATACTCCAGAGTAAGAGCCGTTCCATTCACATAAACGCCGCCATCTTTAATTCTCACGAGATTAAGGTTTTTATCAAAAAGATGTGCAATTGACTCGCCCTTGAGGGTTTTAGAATTATCGTAGGTTCGTTCGACGGTAAGGGTGGGTGAAATCTTTGATGGATCATTGAGCGGTTCGTCTGAAAGCGGCGAATCACAGTTTGTCAGCATCATTGTGGATGCCAATAAAATAATTCCGAGTAACGCTTTTATGTATTTTTTCATAGTTAACTCCTAATTTTTTGTTTATATCAAAAATATCTGCAAATTCGTCAAGAAATTAGTAAATCAATATCATATAGTTGTAATTCTTTGACAATTATTCATTCATCAAAAAAAGAAGTGGAAATATCTTCTCAGGATGGTAAAATTATGGCACAGCCCATTGAAATTTATAAATTTATGGATGTAAATCGTATTATCGATATAGTCTCTGATAATAAAAAGGATGCGCTGAAAGAACTCTCCAAGGTAATAGGAACAAGTGATATGATCTCAGATGAAACCCTCTTTTTGAAAAAGATCTATGAAAGGGAAGAATTGATGAGTACCGGCATAGGTTACAGTATTGCAGTCCCTCATATCCGCGATGCATCAATTAAAGATTTTGTTATCGCACTTGGCAGAAAAGCTGAAGGACTCGATTATGAATCTATTGATAACAAGCCCGTAAAGCTAATATTCATGATCGGAGCATCAGAAACACAGGATAGAGATTATATCCGCCTTCTCTCACGTTTAGTATTACGACTAAAAAATAAAACTTTTATGGAAAACCTGCTTGCTGCTGCTTCTCCTGAAGAAATCTATACTTTCATTAAAGATCAGAATTAGATGTATACAACCCACTTCATTTTTCTTTTTCTCGGAATATCACTTCTTGCTGCCCTCATATTCTCAAATGGAGCAAAACTCCTTAAGTCGCCGCTGATCGTTGGATATATCGTTGCGGGTGCTCTTCTCGGACCAAGCGTTTTCAATTTTGTTTCCTACGAACAGATAAAATCTCTTGAGATCATTAATGTACTCACACTATCTCTCATCGGTTTCGGAATTGGCGGAGCATTAAGATGGAGCGAGATCAAGAAATTGGGAAAAGTCATTATTTTCACTTTGTTCTTTGAATCATTCGGTGCGTTTATTTTTGTTGGTATCGCACTCAGTCTTTTGCTCAAGAGTATCCCTCTCGGCTTAATATTTGGTGCACTTGCTGTAGCAACAGCTCCCGCTGCGACAGTCGAGGTTGTTCGGGAATACAAAGCAAAAGGCACGCTCACTACCACCTTGTATGCCATAGTTGGACTGGATGATATACTCGCACTTATTATTTTTATAGTCGTCCTTCCTATTTCGCTGATCTTCCTTGGGAACATACATGGAGGAACAACCTCAACAATTTTTTCTGCTTTGGGAACTGCCGGACTGGAAATGCTTATCTCAACTATTATTGGAGTAGCCATAGGTTTTCTATTAATCTTCATCAGCAAACGCATTCATGATCGTGTAAAACTACTAATATTTTCATTGGGTATCATCTTGTTGAATTGTGGTATTGCCGAAGTGCTTAAACTCTCACCCATACTCCTAAACATGGCAATGGGCATTGTGGTCATCAACTCAAAACCTTTAAGTGCAAGAAAGATATTCACAGCTCTTGGAGATTGGTCTCCTCCAGTATATGTTTGGTTCTTTGTCCTGGTCGGTGCCCGGTTGGATCTTTCATTATTAATTAAATTCGGACTTCTTGCGATTGTTTATATTATCGCACGTTCTTCCGGCAAATGGGTAGGTTCTTATGTTGGAGGCACACTCTCACACGCTACAGAACCGGTGCGCAAGTATCTCGGTTTCTGCCTTCTCGACCAAGCGGGAGTTGCGATCGGGCTTGCTCTTGCAGCATCAAAAACTCTGGAAAATCTCGGGATGACCCTTTATGCAAAGCAGATAATCAGCACTGTGACCGCGACCACTTTTCTTGTCATGCTTGTCGGACCTTTCTTTCTCAAATGGGCTTTGTTCAAATCCGGCGAAGCAATGGCAGACAAAGGAGAATAATTTTAGGAGAAATCATGTATATGATTTTACAGCTTTATAAAGCTAAATATTTAGATGATGTAATGATGGCGTTGGTTGAAGTGGGAATCGAAGACACGATCGTGCTGAGCGGAGAATCTTTGAGTCACAAAATGACTTTCAGCATGCCATTGTTTGCGGGATTTCGTAATTCTTTTGGTTCTGAAAAACAATTCACAAACCTTATCATGGCAATTGCGGATGAAGCTCAGATAGATTTTATGCTCGATGAGTTGAAACGTTCTGATGTTAATTTTGTAGATGATGGGATAGGAAAAATCATATTGTTACCAGTTGAGAAGACCATATAGGATTTTTCAGATAGGATCATTGCACCCAACCATTTTATAAAGTTTCACGATTATTCATTAAATATAGAACAAGTATTCGTTTTATAT
>JAGHCS010000262.1 GCA_021160355.1 Candidatus Cloacimonadota bacterium | reverse complement strand
CATCAACAGCCATCCCGTAAAGAGTGTTAATAAGCGCAAGACCGTCTGCACCAGCATTTTCTGCGTGCTTTGCAATGTCCGTAATTGAAGTTACATTCGGTGAAAGTTTGATGATAAGCGTTTTTTCGGTTGATTTTCTCAACTTTTTTGTAAGATCAAAAACAATATCGGGATCAGTACCGAATGCAATGCCTTCATTCTCAACATTCGGACATGATACATTAATTTCATAGGCATTAATACCTGTTTGAGTATCGAGCTTTTCAATCATATCCAAAAATTCTTGTATTGAAGATGCAGATACACTCACGATCAGATTTGTATCGAATTTCTTGTATTGTGGTAGATCGGTTTTTATAAATTCATCGATCCCGGGATTCTGCAGACCGATAGAGTTCAGTAAGCCGGCTTCTGTTTCAACGATCCGCTGCGGCTCGTTGCCTGCTTTTGGTTCAGGTGTGATCGTCTTGGTGGTCAATGCGCCAAGCAGTGACAGGTCAAAAAGTTCAGCATACTCGAGCCCGAAGGTGCCGGATGCAACAGTGACTGGATTTTTCCACGTCATTTTTCCGAAAGTTATCTCACAATTATTCATCCCAGATCACCTCTGCACCATCAAAGACTGGTCCATCTTTGCATACTTTCCTATACACTATATGTTCATTTTCGCTCATCTTTATTGCACAACCGCAACACGCGCCCACTCCGCATGCCATCACACGTTCCATAGAAACATAGATGGGAATGTTTCTCTTTGAACAAATCGAAGTAAGCACCTTCATCATTGGTTCAGGTCCGCATGTATATACGACGTCTGTATCATGTGCGTCCAAATATTTCTCCACATATTCGGTTACAAATCCAGCATGACCTAATGAACCATCGTCGGTACAATTCTCAACATCCTCGCAGAATATGTCATTCTTATTCCTGCCGCCATGATAGAAAAATACGTCATTACCATTCTGCTTCAATATCTCATTCAGGTATGGCATCGGAGCATAGCCGATACCGCCGCTCGCTAGAAGTACTTTTTTATCACGAACTATCGGAAAACCATTACCGAGAGGTCCGAGTAATTGAATGATATGACCTTCATGCAAAAGGGATAAGTTTTTTGTAGCTGGACCAACTTTTTTAATGAGAAATTCAAGTGTGTCGCCCTCAACCTTATACACACTGAAAGGACGTGGCAGAAGCGGGATAGCTGCACCTGAAATTTTTGCCTGAAAAAACTGACCGGGTTTCACTTCCTTCGTCAGATCTTCGTCGCGAACGCGGAGCACGAAGTACTCTTCATTCACATGCTCAATATTCAGGACAGGTACTTTTTTGAAATACATCCTATATTTTCCAGGTGAATTTTCCGTCACAAATTGTGTAGTGTATCTTCCCCCACATTTTCATGCCAAGGAAGGGACTGTTCTTCGATTTTGAGAGAATTTCACTTTCATCAAAGGTGAACGAAGAACCAAGATCAAATATATTGAGATCTGCAGCAGCGCCTTCTTTCAGCACACCTACAGCTTTATGTATGATGTCAGCTGGTTTGGATGTCATTCTTTCAATAAGCTCTTCGAGTTTTATTTTATCGTTTTTCACAAAAGTTGTATAAAGAACGGGGAAAGCACTTTCAAACCCGATCACACCGAATGGTGCGTTCATGAATTGGAGTTCTTTCTCATAGTCGGAATGAGGTGCGTGATCAGTTGCGATCGCATCGATCGTGCCGTCCAACAATCCTTCCAGCAATGCTTTCCTGTCTTCTTCGGATCGAAGAGGTGGCTTCATCTTTGTATTCGTGTCGAATCCGTCACAAGCTTCTTCGTTCAGCACAAGATGATGAGGAGTTACTTCCCCAGTCACCTTAATGCCATCTTTTTTTGCCTGACGTATCAGCTCGACCGTCCTTTTTGTTGAAGCGTGAGCAATATGTACATGCGTTCCGGTCACATCTGCCAGCATAATATCCCTACTCACCATGATCTCTTCTGCAAGTGTGGGAATACCGGGCAGTCCAAGCTTGGTGGACATGTAGCCGTAGTTGACCTGTCCATCACCTGAGAGCGAATAATCTTCAGAATGTGAGATCAAGGGGATGCCGTATATTGATGCATATCTCATCACATTAAGCTGGAGTTTTGCATTCTGGATGCAGTTGCCGTCATCGCTGAGGGCGACAACACCGCCTTTAACGAGTGAAGCAATATTTGCGATCTCCTTACCTTCAAGCCCTTTTGACATGGCACCGATGACAAAAATTTTGGTTCCGTGTACATCACGTGCTTTTCTCATAATATAGTTGAGCGTCGAGAAGTTATCGATCGCTGGTTTCGTATTCGGCATGCAGCAGATACTTGTAAATCCGCCTTTTGCTGAGGATCGTGCACCTGTGGTGATATCCTCTTTGTAGGAATACCCGGGATCACGAAGATGGCAGTGCAGATCTACAAAACCGGGGAAGATATGCTTACCCGTACAATCGATCATTTCAGCACTTTTCTCCTCGATTTCAGGAGCGATCTTTTTGATGATCTTCTTATCGATCAAAACGTCTGCTTTGTCGAACTTCCTTTTTTCGGACAGATACACCATTCCATTTTTTAAGAGTATCATGCGACCTCCCTTCCGGATTTTCTACCAAGTATCAGGAACAGAAGCGCCATGCGTACTGCAACGCCATTCGTCACCTGTTCAATAATAATACTATGTTCGCTGTCTGCAACTTCGGGTAGGATTTCCACCCCCCTGTTCATGGGACCGGGATGCATGACGAGCACATCATCCTTCGCGAATTCCAGCATTTTGTTGCTCAGTCCATATCTGCTGGTGTACTCACCGAGTCCGGGAAAAAGTCCTTCATTCTGGCGCTCAAGCTGCATGCGCAATCCCATGACAACGTCAACATCTTTTATTGCTGTCTTAAGATCATATTCGCATCGTATACCATAGACTTCTTCAATTTTGGGCGGCATCAAAGTGCGAGGACCGCAAACCACGACGTCAGCTCCCATCTTTTTCATACCGATCAGATTTGACCGCACCACCCGTGAGTGAAGAATATCACCGATGATCGCGATATTCAATCCTTTGAGTGAACCTTTCTTCTCCCAGATGCTGAACATATCGAGCAGTGCCTGGGTAGGATGGGAATGTCTCCCGTCACCTGCATTAAGAACTGGTTTTTCTGAATACTTATGAACCAGTTGCGGCACACCCGGGCATCCATGGCGGACGACATACAGATCGATTCCCATCGCATTGAGGGTATACACAGTATCCTGAATGCTCTCTCCTTTTTTTATGGCGGATCCCGCTGTGGTAAAACTTACCACATCAGCACTCAGACGTTTTGCAGCCAGTTCAAAGGAAATCCTCGTGCGGGTGCTGTCTTCAAAAAACAGTGTCGCAACAGTTTTTCCTCGCAGAGTAGGGATTTTTTTGTATTCCCTGCTGTTGATCTCTTTCATCACTTTGGCAGTTTCAAATATTGTCTCGATCTCTTCTACAGAATAGACATCAAGATCAAATAGATTCCTGCCGGTGAGGTTGAGCGTATGCTTCATACACTTCTCCTATGAGTTGATAAAAAAAAAGTCACCCACGATAATGGATGACTTGGTTGATAGCTGTCAATAGAGAAAACAGCTCCTCCGTTGTAAAATCTGATTTTACATACATCTTTAGGGCTGTGCTGCTTTCTTGTTATTTTCAAATTACAATAAATGTGTGATCAAACCGCTGCGCAATTTCGGTTCGAACCACGTTGATTTCGGGGGCATGACATTGTTTGAATCTGCGACCTTCATCAGATCGTCGATCGAGGTCGGGAAAAATGCAAAAGCAACATGAAATTTTCCGCTATCCACAAGTTTTTCCAGCTCATTCAAACCCCTGATGCCGCCAACGAAGTCTATCCTTTTATCCTTTCTCGGATTCACAATGCCAAGAAGAGGTTCCATAATATTTCTGTGCAATATGCTCACATCGAGTGATTCGACCGGATCGTTCTCATCGAAAATTCCTGGCTTTGCAGTGAGCTTGTACCAGTTCCCATCGATGTACATCCCGAAGGTATGCTTCTTTTCCGGTTTGTAGTGTGAAGCTTGTCTTTCAACCATAAATTTTTCTGAGACTTTCTTTATGAAATCCTCGTCGGATAATCCGTTCAGATCTTTTACTACACGGTTGTAGTCCATGATATACATCTGGTCGTCGGGAAAGATCACTGTCAGAAAATAGTTATATTCTTCATCGCCTGTATGATCGGGATTGTTTTCTTTTCTTATTTTCTGCACGCGTGATGCTGCTGCTGAGCGATGATGTCCGTCTGAAACGTAGAGATAATCCAGTGCATCAAATTCCCGAATGATCTGCCCTATCATCGTTTCATCGTTCACGCTCCATAACGTGTGACGAATACCGTCACTGCTGGTGAAATCATATAACGGATCTTCTTTCTTGCATGCTTCAACGATGCTATCGATCTGCTGTTTTGCATGATAGGTCAGGAAAACCGGTCCGGTATTCGCTCCCAGCATATCGACATGCTTTGCTCTGTCCTGTTCTTTATCTTGGCGGGTGTACTCATGGATTTTTATGATCCCGCTGTCATAGTCTTCCACAGAAGCAGCGGCAACGATACCGGTCTGCTCATGATCTCCCATGATCTGGCGATAGATATAGAAACAGGGCTTGTCATCCTGAATGAGGATCTTGTCTGCGATCATCTTTTGGAAATTCTCCACACCTTTTTCATACACGCGCTGGTCATACTGATCTATACCTGCAGGAAGATCTATTTCAGGTTTGGATACATGCAAGTAACTATATGGATTATCTTTTACAAGCTCTCGTGCCTCTTCAGAATTGAGTACATCATAGGGTGGAGCGGCTACTTTTTCAGCCAATTCCGGTGCTGGTCGAAGTCCTTTGAATGGTCGTACATCGGGCATAATCTTACCTCGTGGAAATTCTTTATTTGTATTACACTAAGGGTTGAGGATGGTTTAATCTGTCAAATAATTTAGAAATGATTTTCAGGCAAAGGATTAAAGTCCTCATTTTTGCATTCGGTTCAGCAAATCAATGCCATGCTGAGCTTATTTATCACGTCGAAACATTTGGTTGATCAGGGGAAATCGACCCTCAAATTTATCATGGTACAATTCATAGACACAGAAGACAAAAAATAATTGTCATTCTGAGTGAAACAAGGTTGAGCGAAGAATCTCGTAGAACTATGGACTAATAGCTGGGGAGATCCTTCCCGTCTTCTCTTCACTTCACCACGAAATGGTCCATAGTGACTCGATTAATTCCTTTTATTGTTTTTCGTGTTTTTCGTGGTTAATTTTCTTCTTCCCTTTTCCATTCTCCTTTCTTCGTTCATTTCATCTTCTGCACAAACCTTTTCTCTGCGCCCTCTGCGTTATTTATTTCCTTTGCGATCTTTGCGCGTACTATTTTCTCTTGACTGCTCAAAACACCATCTCAGAATATTTCCAAATCTTTGGAGGTACCATGTCTGAATTCGTAAACTGGCACAACGAAACAATGATGAAAAAAGCACAACAAGCGCTTGAAGCCCATAACTTCCTGGTGGAACTTTGCGAAAACAGTGACGACGCCCGTGAAAAAGCACTGAAGCAATTGGATAAGGAGTCATCCATCGGCATAGGCGGGTCAATGACCGTGCATGAGATCGGTCTGTTTGAGCATCTCAAAGATAACGGCTACAATCTCATTAATCCCTATGTGCCCGACCTTACCCGCGAACAGGTTTTTGAGCTGCGCAGAAAAACACTGATGTCCGACTTCTTTCTCGCAGGATGCAATGCGATCACTTTGGAAGGAGAGATCGTGAATGTTGACGGCTATGGAAACAGAGTTTCTGCAATTATTTTCGGACCGAGAAAGGTATTTCTCTTTGCAGGCATGAATAAAATCGTGCTGGATAGACAACAGGCATTGGACAGAATCTTTGATATTGCAGCGCCCATCAATGCGAAGCGGCTCAACAGAAAAACTCCCTGTGCTGCAACCGGTATTTGCAGTGATTGTGACTCTCCAGAAAGGATCTGCAAGCATCTGACAGTCAATATGCGGCAAAATATTCCGGACAGGATAAAGATATTTCTCATTAAGGAAAATTTGGGATTTTAGCTTCCAGAGAATAATAACTTTGACAGAAGAAAGGTAATTCTGCAAATTTCGACCTTAAGGATATGTTATGCAGATAAAGTCTAAAGAATATTATTTTGCTTGCGGAACAGTTTCCGGAAAATTTAACAGTACATACAATACGAATACATTGAATAATTTATACCTGAAATATAAAGAGAAAAATGATCTAAATGGAATATCCACGACATTTGTCGTATACAACCCCGAATTAGGGGGTGTTCGCGACAAAATTGTCGGGGACACAAACATTATACACCATTTAGGAGAATAAAATGAAAATCATAACGTTTTTTTTAATGTTGATCATTTCCTCAACTTTATCAGCTACAATAATAAACATACCTGCAGATTACTCAACTATTCAAATTGGAATTAACGTAGCAGCTAATGGAGACACCGTTTTGGTTCAACCCGGAACGTATTTTGAAAATATAATTTATAATGGGCATAATGTTTTTGTTGCTTCACTATTTCTAATAACACAGGATACAACTTATATTTCACAGACAATTATTGATGGTAATAATCAAGATAGTGTTGTTAGATTTGAAGATGGAGAAGATTCAACAGCTGTATTGTATGGATTTACAATTCAAAATGGTTTAGGACAAGCAATGAGTGAGAAAATTGGAGGTGGAATAAATTGCGATAATTCCAGCCCTAAAATCATGTATAACAGGATAATAAATAATATTGGAGATCCTGGTGGTGGAATAGGTTGCTTTCTATCTGATGCTATCATTGAAAATAACTATATCCACAATAATCATGCTGAGAGTTCTTGGATGACGAATCTAGGCGGTGGAATTTCCTGCAGATCATCAAACCTGACCGTTAGAAATAACATTATTTCCAATAATTCAATGAATTGGGGTCATGGAGGAGGAATTTATTGTTCATCTTCTTCACCAGTTATAGAAAATTGTATGATCAGCGATAATGATAATGTCGGATTTATTATGGGTGCAGGTATTTATTTCCAAAATTCATCGCCAATTTTAAAAGATGTAATTATCTCTGGAAATGCAAGTGAGCTTGGAGGTGGTATATATTTCCATAATACTAATGCAATATTAGAAAATGTTACTATAAAGAACAATCAAGGTTATCAAGGTGGAGGGATTTATATAGAGGAAAATTCTCATCCTATTTTTGATACAATAAATAGATGTAGTATTTATGGAAATAATTCTTCAAATAGCTTAGGTGTTGATTTATATGTTAATAGTAATTTGATCACTGATATTATTGTTGATACTTTCTCTGTTCTCTATCCAAATAACTACTATTTTTTCTCGGAAGGGACGGTAAATTTTGATATTCAACATTGCAACACTATTCAAATAGAAGATAATGTTTATGTGTCTCCTCAAGGTAGTAATAACAACAGTGGATTATCCTGGAATGACCCTTTTCAGACTATTACACACGCAATCAGCAGAATTCGAGCCGATAGCCTTCATCATTATACGATCTATATGTCAGAAGACACATTCAGTACTTCTTCCAATGGTGAACAATACCCAATATTTGGTTTAAGTTATCTTGATTTCAGTGGTACAAGTTGTAATACTTCCATTCTAGACGCTGAATCAGAAAATATGGTTCTTCGTTTTATAAACGTAACAAACTCAAACATAAGCAATTGTAAATTAACAAACGGATATTATGGATCTACATCTTTAATGAATTCTGAAGTTAACTTTGATAACCTGATATTTATAAACAATGAAACATATTCAAATGGTGGAGCAATCAATGCATCAAATTCTAGTTCATCTATTACAAATTGCATTGTTGAATCAAATATTACTGGTCATAGAGGAAATGTTTGTTTTGATGTTGGTAACCTTGAAATATCCAATACAATTTTTTCCAACAATTCTTCTGAAAAAGGATCTGGATTATATTGTAGTAATGTGAATTTAGAACTAAATAGTGTTTCATTTTATAATAATACAGCATCAGAAAAAGGTGGTGGATTATATTTAAATAATTGCACATCAACATTCAGTAATGTTTCAATTCATAATAATTCATCCAGCCAATTTGGTGGAGGAATTTATTGTGTTGAATCTACAAT
>JAGHCS010000033.1 GCA_021160355.1 Candidatus Cloacimonadota bacterium | reverse complement strand
TTAGCTCCATAGGTGCGAAATATAAATTTTTTAATATCCGCATAAGTAAATTTCACAATTTTATCCGAAAACAACAAGTCTATGAAAAATTCTGGGGGTATGCATGATTGTTTCTAAAATATTTGACATCGCTTCAGTATTATTTCTTTTAATTTCAAATGAAAGAAGGCATCTATGAATAAAGAATTTCCGCTTTATATTGGCAATACTGCAGTAAAAACAAAAGAGAATAAAACAATCTCCTGTCCACATGACAATGAAGTAGTTGGGAAAGTCTGTATTGCTAATGAAACTCACATCCGGCAAGCAATAAAGAAGGCGGTAAATTGCTTCGAAGTCACAAAAAATATGCCAGCTTATGAACATTCTGAAATATTATTTTTAATTGCAAAAGACATAGACAATACTTTGGAAAATCTTGCTGAAATTCTCGCACTCGAATGTGGAAAAAATATCACCTTTGCTCGTGGTGAAGTACAAAGAGCGATCCAGACCTTTACACTCGCTGCTGAGGAAGCAAAAAGAATAGATGGTGAATTCTTCGGATTGGATAGTGTTCCTAAAGGTATGCATACACATGCGCTTGTAAAACGTTTCCCAATCGGACCGATACTTGGCATCACTCCTTTTAATTTTCCCCTCAATCTCGTTGCTCACAAGGTTGCACCTGCAATTGCAGTCGGTAATCCGATCATTATAAAACCATCCTCGTTGGCACCCCTTTCAGCGCTCAATCTTGCAGAAATTGTGATAAAATATGTACCGGACGGTATGCTGTCCGTGCTTCCGTGTTCCGGGCCTTCAATAATGAGTGCGATCAAAAGTGAAAATATAAAAATGATCAGTTTTACAGGCAGTCCTCCTGTGGGCTGGAAGCTCAAAAATCAATGCGGGAAAAAGCGTATCTGCCTGGAACTTGGCGGAAATGCAGGACTTATTATAGATGAAGACGCAGACCTCGATGATGCTCTTGAAAAATCAATAATTGGCGGATTTGCCTATGCAGGTCAGGTCTGCATCCACACGCAGCGAATATTTGTTCATGATTCTATATCTGAGGAATTCAAAAGGAAATTTGTTGAAAAAACAAAAAAAATCAAATTTGGACACCCACTCGATGAACAATCATTCCTCAACTGCATGATTTCCGAACAGGAAGCGATTCGAGCCGAGAACTGGATCAATGAAGCAGTTGAACATGGAGCAGAAATTTTATGTGGAGGAAAAAGAGAAGGAACAAAACTCGAAGCAACTATTCTAACCAAAACTACACCCAAAATGAAGGTCGAGAAGAACGAGGTTTTTGCACCGGTTGTGACACTTACACCTTTTAAGGAATTCGAGCGTGCAGTTGAGATGGTAAATAATTCTATCTATGGACTCCAAGCCGGAGTCTTTACAAATAATTTGAAGCACATCAAATATGCTTTCAAAGAACTCGAGGTTGGAGGTGTGATCATAAATAACACCCCTACCTTCCGAGTTGACCGGATGCCCTACGGCGGTGTGAAAAATTCAGGTTTCGGACGTGAAGGAGTCCGCTATTCGATTGAGGAAATGACCGAGTTGAAGTTGCTTGTGATATAATTCTATAGAGAAAGCGAGAATTCCTATTCTCAATTTCGATAAACTAAACTCAAACAAATATTTTTCCCTTACCAGAAAATTACTTCTCCATCCTCAACTGTGAAAATCCTCGGATCAGGATGAAGACATTCCTCTTCAACTTTATATAATGATTCTGGATAATAATAGTCGAATACCAAAGAATCGGTAGTTGCAGTAGTATCAATTATCTCCTGCCACTCATCTTCAGCCCAGACAAACCATGTATAAGTGCTGTCAATTTTCACTTTATTAACTCCCCCATGACCGGTTTGCTTCATTACAAATGCACTATCAATTTCATTTCTAAAATCAATTCCCTTATTATCAAATGATGCGATATAACCCTCTCTGCTCAGAATAAATGGAGCTCCAGCAGGAACAGGTTCATAATCGGGCTTCTTTTCATTTTCAACCATTATTGAGTCCACAACCTCATAAAAAACCGGAAGATACGCAATATTTCTTCCCATGTTTGAGAACGTAACATTCCTCAAACTATCTACACTACCCCAATGAATGGGCTGCCAATCATTGTCATTGAAAACTGCAATATAGGCAAAGGGATCATCTTTATAAACCTGCACTGTAACATCAGAAACCTGCACATATTTATCTGTCACATCTTTGAAATTTTTATAGCCAAGCCAGGGCGGTGCTTTCATAGAATCAGGAAGTACATCTGCAAGAGTATTCTTCTCCTGAGAAAATAGTTTACGATAAACTTTTGCTATCTTCTCTTGCAGATTATATTGTCCGGGATTCGCTTCTGCTCCCATAAAAGGGATCACCTTCCCATCCGGCAATATGATAGAGTTCCATGCATGGTTATTAGAGCGATCAGGCCAGTACGGAGTAAAATCGCTTGTAACTGCAAGCCCGTTTGCTCGCATTGCATAGATTGTAAAATTAGTCATATCTTCACATCGACCGTAGCCGTTCTTGAGCATTTCATCCAATCCCTGATCAGCAGGATGGTAGTAGAATACCTCTTTAAAAGTGAACATTTTCTTTGAGGAGTCATTGATCGCATATGCGAGTTGAAGCGGATCTTTCGCTGAATCTCTATCTGCTGGGAAAAGGTACCAAAAATACAATCTCCAATTAGACAAAGGCTCAGATGATCCCCTGTAGGGCAGTATGTATTCCTTGAAGTCATCCCAGTTGTATTTACTCGTCCAGGGCAAGGTTTCATACGCAAGAAATGCCATATCGATGTGTGTCATAAGAAGATGAGATGACATGGTTTTTACATCTTCCCTCTTCTCAATGAGCTTGTAATGCAACTCTCCCAGCTCTTTCTCTAGTGAATCGATATGTGTTTGTACTTCTAATGCAGTGTTGAAATCCATAACATTCAAAGGAACCGGATTTCCAAGAGAGTCGACCAGCCCAACATCAGCAAAATAGTGATCAGGCATATACGCGATCAAAAAGGATGCTGCTTCCAACTTTTTCGGATCATCTTTGTAATGATGTAGAACTTTCAGGAGTTCTCTTTTATTACTCCCTGCTTCTTCAAGACTTTCGAGTACTTTTTCCCGATACTCTTCTGGAATCGAGGGAGTGATCTTTTTTATTGAATAGGGTTGCAAAATCGAGCATGCACTTATTAAAACGAAAAACACAAATATCAAAACAAAGTATATGATCTTTTTCATCAGAAATTTATTTATGTACTCCGACGGTGACTTGTTTAAAACGCGCAGGTGCAGCACCATGTGACATTTCTGCTCGCTGTCCGGGTTGTCCTTTTCCGCAGTTCGGAACTCCCCAGAGTGTCCATTCTTCTTCACCACAAATTGCATCACAACTCTGCCAGAAGTGCGGTGTTATTCCTTGATAAGTGGGATTTTTCACCATGCGAGTTTTCTTCCCGTTCTTGATCTCCCAGCCGATCTCAGTAGTGAACTGGAAATTCAACCTTCGCTGATCTATGCTCCACGTTTTATTGGTTTCTACGAAAAGTCCATTCTTTGTATCTGCGATAAGCTCATCGAGAGTTCCCTTCACAGGCATGAGTGAAATATTGATCATCCTTATCATAGGTATGCTGCTGTATCCATCCGCTCTGTTGCAACCTCTGCTTCGAGGATCATGTATCACATGTGCAAGCTCCCGATTAGTGAGATACATCTTATACAATCCATTCTGTATCATGTGATATCGCTGCGCACGAACTCCATCATCATCATAGCCGAAGGTAGCAAGTCCGGTTGGAACTGTGGAATCCGCAACAACGTTTACAATCGATGAGCCATAATTATAATTATTGTACAGATCTGTAGTTAAGAAGCTTGTGCCTGCATAATTTGCCTCCATTCCGAGCACTCGATCCAGTTCAGAAGGATGTCCAATGGACTCGTGGATTTGAAGTGCAAGCTGGCTTCCGCCAATAATAAGATCCATATCTCCGACAGGACAGTCCGGTGCAGATAGGAGAGCAACTGCTTCTTCTCGGATTCGTTCTGCATTCTCCACAAAAGGTGTTGCAAGTATAAATTCGTAACCCATTTGTTTATATTGTCCCCCAAACGATGCCGGATAGGAACGAACCTGCACATTTGGTCCGTCAACTGCAGTAGCAGAATATCCTGCTCCGCTGCGAAGAAGTATCTGTTCAATAAACGTCCCTTCAGTTGTCGTAAGCCATTGATGCTCACGCCAAAAATTCATACTAGATTCTGCTACTTTTATCTTATCATCTTTTCGTAGAATCTTATCGATCTCGAAAAGTAAGCTGAGCTTCTCATCAAGAGAAACAGTAAAAGGATCGATCATGTACGGAGAAGTCCAGATGTCCTGATGAACAGGTTCCGGGGCAAGGCGCACACTGTCCTTCCGAAGGGTTGCAGATGCTTTTGCTATTTCAACCGCACGCTTTGCAACGATCTTTATCTCAGCTTTTGTGAGGAAGGAACTTGAAGCAAATCCCCAAGAGCCGTTTGCAATGACCCGAATGCCAAAACCAACACTCTCAGTATTGTCCAGCGTTTCGACTTCTCCATTTTTAATAAAAATTCTCTGATTTTTTGATAGAATAATTCGTATATCCGCATATGATGCACCATGCAAAACCGCAGCATCAAGTGCGAGTTGGGTGAGATCTTTCATTGGATACTCCTTTCACTCATTATCGCAGCAAAATAATTTTGCCAATACTTATATTTTTATTTTCACTAATCTTCACGAAATATATGCCATTTGGTGATTTTATGTTTTGGTTGTCAAATCCATTCCATAGATACTGTTTTTTCTTATCATTTGAATCATCAAAACCGATCTTTCTCACAAGCTGTCCTTTTATATTATAGATCCCTGCAGAGATATTAGCTGCTGAAATATTTTGACTATAATAAGAGATAACTGTCGCACCTGAAGAAGGTTGTGGATAAATAACGAGTGACCTGCTCATGCTGGCAGGCACTTCATCCACTGCATAATATGGATCAGGCGGATCAGTTGTATATTTGATTGCAAGCTCATTTTCCAGTGGTGTCGCACTTGCAGGATAAATATCCGCATAAGTGTAGAGAACACCGTCGGATTGAATAATATTTTCTATTCCAACTGTCGAATAATTGCTCGTTGCATCAGGATTGTTGACCGTGTGATAATTACACTGCATTTCTCCGTTACCGCTTGCAGTTGGATAATAAGCCGGATCGAAGAGAATAAGCTGAAATTTCTCGATAGAAGTGTCATCAAATCTATTGTAACACTTATTCCATTCTATAATAAAACGATTGTTCGCGTTATCATAATAGTGACATATTCTCATATCGTGATGATACGTTGTGTCTGCTATTGTATATGCTTCACCGATCAGATCATCCCAATAGGCACAGACCTGCCCATAAGGACCAAGTGCGGATGGAATATCCCAGTTCCTGAAATTTGTCCAATTATTTGTGATGAAGGATATCCAACCGTTTGAGCAAACTGTGATTTCATCAAATGCTTCATCGTAATAGGTAAATGTGAACGGCAATGGAATAGTACTCGATTCATCATCAGCCATATAAATGACCTGACCTGCTCCGCCTTCATCCGGATCGATTTCTATCCAATTATAAGTCGGGACTTCATCATATTCAACATCATAGCTATCATAAGCATAATAGCCGGATGCATCAGGTCCGGTCGGTGCTGTGTTATCAATGGGACCAACTTCAAGAGAGAACTGCACTTGCGTAATACGATTATCACCATCAGTTAGAGTAAGTTCGAAGGGAATATTTCTACCCACGAAGCAGTTGCTTTCCACGCTTACATCAAATGTCCCGACAGACGTTGTTGTCATTGGCACATCTCCGAATGCATAATCAGCCGATGTAATTACTGCCGCATCACTGTACACGGCAAGTGCACCCTCTATGCCTACTCCATCAAGAGAGCCGATATTTTCTATTGTAACCTGGATTTCGCTTGTCACTCCCGGTTCGAGCCATCCGCTCGTAGAATTTACTGTCACATCAGTTACATCAAAAAGAAGGGATGATGCAATTAAAAAGAATTTCGCAGTTGTACCAGTTGAAATTTCTAATATGAATTCCAGGACTTCATTATCAGGGCATTCCTCGTCGATTACAATTTCATAACTTTGCTGGCTTGTCGCATCAGGAGCAATATCACCAAAATTTTGAACAGGAGTTGTGATCGAAACAAATGAGCTGCTCGAAGTCAACGTTGCTGTTATTCCGGATGCAGTTGATGTTCCAAAATTTTTCAAAGTGAGGTCGACATCCAAAGTGCTTCCTGCCTGTATTGCAGACGTTGCTTCATATTCATATAATCCGACATCATTTGATTGCTCTAACACATAAATCGTATCAACAACTGCTATAAAGTTTGGAGATGTGATGACCAGCTCGATCTCTCCCACTGTTTCTGAAGCAAATGGAATGAGCCCATGCCCGTTCTCTATCATTGCAACTTCATAAAATTCATCATCTTTCTTCGCAGTGACAATTCCCTCATCAAGATTTGTACAAGAAATATCAAGATGGTTTGTGCCAATACTCACAGTTTCAGGAATTGTGCAGTCAATTTCCTCGGGTATTGTTGTTAACATTGTGAGTGTAGGATCGCCGAGAATGTTGTACACATGAAAATAGAATTCCACCTGATCGCCAGCAGCTTGCTGCAATGGGAAATTGTGATAAAGTTCTATTTTTCCCCTCAAAACCGCAGAACCGAAATCATAAATACCTTCATTGAGCAATCCGTAATAAAAACCGGAGAAAATTGAATTATTCAGTTTCGTACTCGTATGCAGGTCCGAAGGACCGATAAAAACCACACCACCTTGTGGAGCAGTTGGTGTTCCGAGTTGAAGGATAGCTTCACCAAAACAGGGATCTGCAGAAGTGTTTGCAAAATCACCTGTATTACACACAAAAGAGGTCACCACAGGCGTTAACAAACCATTGCTCAGACTGCTCATATTATCCACATGAAATTCGGGATAATGCCAGCCGTTTGCATCTCCCCAACCGCGGTAGTTGAGAAAACTTATTCCTGCATTGATCCTGCTGATTATTTCAGAAGTTCCCGGAAAGGTTGGTGGATAAAACACTGTGTCAACTTGGGTAAATCCGTAGTTCAGCATCTTTTCTCTTAGCCAATGGGATACTTTTACAGGAGTGCTTGGAGTGGGCGGAGTCGTGCTGTAATTTCCTGCAACAACAAGCGCTTTTGTCAGCCATTCGGGATTTGCCAGATATGGTGTTTTCTCATAAGAGATTACTTTGTTAATAATCGTCCAGAGTTGGTTTATTTCATCGATGGACATTCGCCCGATGATCACATCAGGGAAATAATCCGTACCTGCAAGCATGGTATATGGATGATCGCTTACATCATTTTCCGAGCTAAAATAGAAGGAAGGAACTGCGAAGTAATCATCCACATCCCCAATAAGAAGCACGTAATCCGGGGGTACATCCGATGTGTCATACACTTGCTGGATGTATGCTTTTATTTCATTTGCCGTTGTGCCGGTTTCAGTAAGTGTTGCCACTGTACATTCGATGCCTTTTGCCTGTTTCCAATTAATGAAATCCTGGATATAGTTCTCGAGCAATTGATGACATATGATGAGCATTTTTGATGGCTGAACCGGAAGACCAGCAAGATAGGATTCATCAAAATTATCCACAAGTTTTGGATAGAGCTGATAAAATGCTTTGGATAAATTGCGTGGAGCAGACTGAACATTTCCGGGCACTACTTCGAAATTGAGTTTCTCAATTTTTGAATACGTGTGTTCTTTTTCATTATATATCTGAGTTTGCATCTGCAATGTATGACCGCATAGCTCTCTCATCGTAAATGAGTGAGTTACCTCAATTCTTGCATCATCAAGTTGATCAACATTTTTAAGATAATCACCCGTGTCGGAATACTCCGATACTGTGAAATCATTAATTATTATTTCGATAACCTCTGAAGGAAGTGCAATTGTGGTAAATGCATTTTCTGTCTCAGATAATAAGTCTTTGTTATTTTCAAATTGGATTTGAATACTATTTCCTTTTGATGAAAATGAGAACATGTCCTTTGCATGAAGCAGGTTCATTGCACACAGGAGAATAATAGCAACAAGAAATACTTTTTTCATACAGCCCCTTAAAATAATTTTCATACACTTTGGAAATCGAGTTTTTTATGTCCAGAATTGTAATTTCAGTATAACCACCCGGCTTCGTCCCGATATGATCGCAATTACGCCGTGGCAGGCGAAAAGCACGAATAAAAAAAGATTTCACGCATCCGACTTCATTTCATTTCAGTCTTCATCCCGCTTGGTCGGGATTACGCCCAGACAAGAAGCCGTGGCAGGAAGAGCGCAGAGAAAAGAATACGCAAAGACGCAAAGCATTAAAGATAAAATAAAAAGGGCATGTCGTTCCCTCGAAAGAGGGAATCCAGTCTGTCTTTGTAGCGTAAGATTCCAATCTTGCGTAAACAACATCGGAATGTTGTTTTACTTTTTTTACCCGAGCTGTCACAGCCCATTCCGGGACAAAATAAAATCATAATAGTACACAGATAAACACAGATTGAACTGATACACGCAGATATATTTATTGAATTTAAATTGTGCATCAAGCTTAAATCTTCGGTACACTTCAGTATTAATAAGAAAACACACTACAAACTTTGTCATTCTGGTCAACAGGAAGAGCACAGAGCGTAAAATATAATTACAATAGCATGTCCTTCCCTCGAAAGAGGAAATCCAGTATTTATTCTCGTCACTAAGTTGATCTTGGTGACGGTATTTTTTCATAATCAAATTTTATTCACTTGTGATAAGTACAACTAAAATAATTACATGCATAC
>JAGHCS010000015.1 GCA_021160355.1 Candidatus Cloacimonadota bacterium | reverse complement strand
TTCTTGAGGTATTCTACTACCTCTGTGGAATCCTCTTTTGCCATAAGAGGCATAGAAATAGTATGATGGAACAAGCTGGGAAATGAAGATATTTTTTGAGGATGAATTTTTTTCTTTTGGATAGTCTTTGTTGAGTCTTTTTGTTTCTCGTGCTCCTCGGTAAGATTTAAAGTATCAGCAAAAGGAATTGTATCAACAATACCGAGCTTCTGCTTTTCGATAAACAGGGTGTCAGTAACAATGAGAAGCGTGTCTCTATTCGTTTTTCCGGTACTATCTATGACCTCGAATGTTTGCCTGTTTACCTTCTCCTCACCTTTTTCGATAATGGTCTCTGCCTGTATAGCATTATGCTGCAGTAGTGCATAACCCGCTGCAATAAAAAACAGGATACCGATAAAGAAAACAGATCTAATCTTCATACCTATTAAACTTATTACTATCTTTTAACATAATTTATTCAATAATTTACAGTGTTTATCCATTAATTGGCGGATTGCTCGCCATAAGCGAAATTTCGATAGTATCAAAGTATATAGGCAGTCTTCCTCTTTTGATTGCCAAAATGTAGAGCCATTCCCTTCATGGTCAACATTTTATTCATTCCAAGCATAGTACATTTTATCTTTTTCATAGGAAGCTCTTGTATGCGCAAAGTCATTTTTATCGTCAAGAAATTGATGATTGTTGACAAAACATCACTAAAAAATAGTCTGCTCACAATAAATTTCAGGAGGTACTATGCGGCTGCTTATTCAGCGTGTGAACCGTGCTTCAGTTTCTGTGAAAGGTGAACTTATTTCAAAAATAGGAAAGGGATTGCTTATATTTCTTGGAGTCGGGCACAATGACACCCAAGCCCATGCGGACTTTCTTGCGAAAAAGGCAGTAAACATGCGCATCTTTGAGGATGATGAAGGTAAGATGAATCTGAGCGTGAAAGATATTAAGGGAGAAATTCTGCTGATCTCGCAATTCACCTTATATGCAGATACAAAAAAAGGTAACCGCCCCGGTTTCTCTGACTCTGCTCCTCCGGAAAAAGCAGAAGCATTGTATGAGTATTTTGGAAAGTGTTTGAATGAACTTGGAGTTCCGATAAAAATGGGAAAATTTGGTGCACTCATGGAGATCGACCTTCTAAATTTCGGACCTGCAACCTTCCTTTTGGAGAAAGAATAAGAACCAAAATAAATCAGCAAACCCAAAATCTTGACACGCTTTAGCCCATCAGGAAATTTCCCCCTCAACATGAATAGTAACTCCTATCTCTACGAAATTGGAACAGAAGAATTACCGGCTTCTTATATCCTTCCTGCGATAACTTTTTTACAGGAGTATTTTTCAACCCGCTTGCAGGAAGCGCAGCTTGCTTTTGATACGATTAAGCCCTTTTCAACTCCTCGCAGATTATGCGTAATGATAACCGGACTTCCCACTGCTCAGGCAGATTCCTCTGAAGAAATTGTCGGACCTCCCAAACGTATTGCTTATGATGAAACCGGCAATCTCAACAAGGTAGGGCTGGGATTTCTCAAGAAGCAGAATCTTAAAAAAGAAGATATTATTATTAAGGAACTTCCAAAAGGTGAATATCTCAGTGCCGTCAAACATATAAAAGGAAAACAAACTGAAGAAATTCTCAGCACGATTTCAGTCGAAGTCATTCCCAAAATCCCCTTCCCAAAAAAGATGCACTGGGGAAACGGCTCGCTTCTCTTTGCCCGTCCTCTCCGCTGGATCCTTGCATTGTATAATGACAAGCTTCTCGAATTCGAGATCGATGGAATAAAAAGTAACACATACACTTTCGGAAACCGCTTCCAAAAGTTACATTATATTATTAATATATATATAATTAATAAATATATTCCTTTATTAATAAAACATTTTGTCATTGCAGACAGAAATGAAAGAAAGGCACTGATCAAAAAAGAAATTCAACAAGCTGCAAAAAAGGTTAGCGGTATTCCGGTCGATAATCCAGAACTACTCGAGACAGTAACCGATCTTGTTGAATATCCGTCTCCAATCGTAGGAACCTTTGACACAGCATTCCTATCCTTACCTCCAAAAGTGCTGACAACAACTCTTTCGGAAACACAAAAATCCTTTTCTGTGCAGAATGAGAACAACGAGCTTATGCCCTTTTTCATTGGCATCGGAAACAGCAATCCGGAAACAATAAGCAAAGTGCTCTACGGCAATGAGCGAGTTATCAATGCACGCCTGAGCGATGCGAAATTCTATTTTGACACAGACAGAGAAACTCCCCTTGCAGCACGAGTTGATGAATTGAAGAAGATCACTTTCATAAAAAATCTAGGCACGCTTTATGACAAGATCGAAAGAATGAAATCTCTCGGAAAATGGTGTGCAGAAGCTCTTTCTTATGATGAGAAAAAGATTGAAAGAGCTATTTATCTGTGCAAATCCGATCTGACTACACTTATTCTCGGAGAAAAAGAATATACCAAATTGCAGGGCTACATGGGCTGGCAATATGCATTGAATGACGGAGAAGACAAAGAAGTGGCAAAGGCGCTTTTCGAGCAATACCTGCCGCGCTTCAAGGAAGATATTTTACCTGAAACAAGAACAGGAATAGTCCTTTCTATCATTGATAAGATGGATACTGTAGTCGGCTGCTTCTCAATCGGACTGCAACCCACAGGCACAAAAGATCCGCTCGGAATCCGCAGAGCAGGAAATGGCATTATCTCCATCCTTGCAGAACAAAAGTTACCTTTGAATCTCGAAAAATTTATTGCTCATAGTATCGAAACTTTTGATGATACTAAAAAGGAATTGAAAGAAGAAGTAGTTGGTTTCTTTATTCAGAGAATCCGCACTTATCTTGAAAATATTGGCATAGATTACGATGTGATAAATGCAGTGCTTGAAGCAGATTATACAGACATCCCCGATTTGATAATTCGAGCCAAAAATCTGCATGAATTCAAACTGCATGAAGATTTCAAGAAATTCATCATCGGGTTCAAACGGGCATCAAATATACTTGAAAGCTCGCAGAAGACAGTTCCTTTGAATGAAGACCTTTTTGAGGAAAAAGAGGAATCCGAACTCTATAAAAAACTCACTGAGATCATACCTCATTATGAAGCTCATTTCGATAAGAAAAACTACAATGCCTGCTTTAACGACCTTGTTGCATTAAAAGATTTTATTGATTTATTTTTTGATAATGTGATGGTCATGGTCGAGAATGATGAGCTAAAAGAAAACCGCATGGCGCTCCTTCGTTTGATCCATTCTACCTTCACAAAAACTGCCGATCTTTCAAAAATAGTATATGAATTATAAGTATTTGGAGATACAATGAGCACAATACTTTCTCACCGTGCACGAGCGATCAAACCATCCCCCACATTGACTGTTTCTGCCCTTGCCAAACAGATGAAGGCAAAAGGTCATGATGTGATAAATTTCGGAGTTGGTGAGCCGGACTTCAACACACCTGAGTATATTAAGGACGCTGCGAAAAAAGCACTGGACGATAATTTTACACGATATACAGCTTCCGCTGGAATTCTTGAATTGCGTGAAGCAATTGTAGAGAAATTCAAAAAGGACAACGGACTCGAATATTCTGCAGATCAGATACTTGTTTCTCCGGGAGCAAAAGCTTCAATCGTACACATCCTTCTCGCAATCTGCGATCCCCGCGATGAAATACTTATCCCATCTCCTTATTGGGTGAGTTACACTTCGCAGGTCGAAATGGTTGATGGACATCCCATCCTGATCCCCACAGACATGGGCACAAATTTCAAGATTACTGCCAGGCAACTCGACGAAGCACTTTCTTCTCTGAGTAACCCGAAAGCACTCATACTGAACTCGCCGAATAATCCTACGGGCAGTGTCTATTCAAAGGATGAACTGATCGGTATCGCAGAAGTATGTGTGAATCATGACATTATTATTATTTCCGATGAGATCTACGAAAAACTCATTTATGATGGAGAAGAGCACGTGTCCATTGCATCGCTTTCCCCTGAAGCAAAGGATCTCACTATCGTGATAAACGGCGTTTCCAAAGCTTATGC
>JAGHCS010000060.1 GCA_021160355.1 Candidatus Cloacimonadota bacterium | reverse complement strand
CCTTCAATACGATGTCCGCCGTAACCGTTGAACAAAAGTGTGGGACACTGCAATGCTTCACCGGCACAGACTTTGATAGTTGGATATTTTTCTCTGAGATATTCTCCACAGCCGAGTGTTCCAGCAGATCCTTGTGTAAGGAATAAACCGCTCATTTTTTGATCTGCACGTTTATTGTTTTCAAAGACTTCTTCCATTGCACGCCCGGTCACAGCATAATGCCAAACTGCATTTCCGAATTCACTGAACTGATTAAGTACCACGATTTCATCTCCACGCGCTTCTTTCAGTTCTTTGGTTTTATCATACACTTCTTTCACATTGCTTTCGCATCCGGGGGTCGCATAGATTTCAGCTCCGACTTTTTCAAGCCACTCAAAACGCTCTTTTGACATTCCTTTCGGTAGTACTGCGATCGAAGGGCATGCAAGCAGATAGGAATCATATGCACCGCCCCTGCAATAATTACCGGTCGAGGGCCAGAGTGCTTTTTGCTTTGTCGGGTCAAAGGTACCACGAACCAGTTTTTCTACAAGCGGACCAAATGTTGCGCCAACCTTATGTGAACCAGTCGGGAAATACTTCCCAATAAGGATAAATATACGCGCCTTCACGCCAGTCAATTCTGACGGCACTTCAAGGTAATTCACACCATCAAAACCTCCCCCATTTTCTGTAGGTTCATTCTTCCAGGTGATCCTATATAGATTTCTAGGATGCAAATCCCATAATCCGATTTTTGAGAGTTCTTGCTTGATCTTCTCAGGTACTTTTTCTGGATGTATCATCTCTTCGTATGTAGGAATAATGATATTCCTCTCTTTGCAGCGTTGTACAGTATTATCCAAAACTTTCATATCTACAGCATCAAAATTCTTATTATCCATAGTAATAACTCTTTCTTTAAATTCTATTTATTTCATTTACGAAAAATTTTAGCGTGTTCAACACGTCAATTTTTTCAATCATCTGCACAGCTTAATTTCAAGAAATTTGACAAAATAATGCCCATAATTTGTTTCTATTTTAAATATAAAAAAAGCCATGAAGTGGAACAGATGTCAAAGAACAGAATTAATTTCATTTTTACAATACTAAAAATCGCGAATGATATTTTTGCCGTTGCATTGAGTTTTATTATTGCATATGAGATGAAGTTCCGCTGGCTGATTCATATCAGTGATGTAAAATCGTACCCGGATGTGTACATTGATATGTATCTCCATGTGTTGTGGCTGCTTGTGTTCATCTGGATATTTTCATTTATTATTTCCGGTCTCTACAAAGAATACGGCGGCCCACTCAAGTGGATGGATGAGATAACATCCATTGGTAAAGGTGCGGTATTCGCGACGATACTCACCTTCACATTCACCTATGCATATCAGGGTTTGCCCCAATCCCGCTATGTGATAGCGTATTCACTGCCTGCAGCGTTTGTGATCTTGGTCATCTCTCATTGGTTTATTAATAAAATAAAAAAATTCGTTCTAAATCATAATATTGGCAATAAGAAAGCAATCATTGTTGGAGTAAATTCCATGGGGCAGGAGATCGCAGAAAAAATGCTCCTCTATCCTGATATGGGATTTAATTATATTGGAAGCATTTCAAATATTACCCCGGACAAACTCCGCTATCACCTAAAAAACCATTATATTAACCTGGGATCAATCAGAGAATTTAAGAGAATTATAGAAACGACCGGTGCTGAAGCACTTTTTATTGCAGTTGACGACATCGACCAACGGATGCTCAATAACATCATTCTCTATTGTAAAAACAACGACATTTTCCTTAGATTCACCCAAACCAGATATCAATTTAAAACCGGCTCAACAGATTTTGATGATATGGACGGCATACCCCTGATTGGTGTCACGTATATTTCTTTTCCAAAGTACTTTTGTTTTATTAAGAGGTTATTTGATATTATTATTGTTATTCCCCTTATTATCATCACCTCGCCTATTATGCTCATCCTCGCACTCCTTGTTAAATTCAGCTCAAGAGGACCTATTCTCTACAAACAGATAAGGATTACGCAGCACGGGAGAGAATTCTGGTTTATCAAATTCAGATCCATGTATATTGATGCTGAAGACAAAACCGGTCCTACGTATTCCACTACCGATCAAAAGGATAGGACAACCAAAATTGGCAATTTCCTGCGAAAATCTTCTTTAGATGAACTCCCCCAATTCTTCAATGTGCTCAAGGGTGATATGTCATTGGTGGGACCTCGTCCGGAACGTCCATTCTTTCATGATAAATTTTCCAAAGAAATACAGAACTGGAATGACCGGCTTTTAGTGCGTGGCGGCATGACAGGTTGGGCTCAGATAAATGGAAGGGCTGAACTTACTACAGAACCACTTGAAAAACTCGCTTACGATCTGTACTACATTGAGAACTGGTCACTCATGTTTGACCTTAAGATCATGCTGCGTACCGTGGCTGATGTCATACAGCATAAGAATGTGTATTGAGCAAAATAAAATAAATACAATACTTCAAAAGGAGGTATCATGGCTTTGGCAATAGCAATTATACGTATTTTACTTGTAGCACTTTCAATTTTTATGGGAATATTTTTTCTGCCGGACATAGCAAAATCTATTGATATTATTTTGCTTCTCGCAGTCGCTGTGATTGGTATTCTTAGTTTTTTCAGTCATGTGATCTTTCATAAAGCTGATGCAAAGCGACTCGGATGGGAAAGCGAACGTCCCGACTGGCAATTCGAGGTGGGGTTCGCAAATCTCGCAATTGGGCTTGTTGCACTTCTCGCATATCTGCTTGGATGGAACATACTTGCAAAGTCAGCAATTGTCTTGATCTATGGTGTGTACCTCTTTCAAGCAGCCATTCTTCATACAATCCGAGCAATTCAAAACCATGAGGATGATGTCCAACACATTTTTATGAGTGTATTCAGCGCATTGGCATTCAGCGGTTTCCTGATCTTCTTTGCGGTTTTTGCAATTGTAAGTACCTAAGTGGGTCGAATAGTAATAATTGGTACGAGTTGCTCGGGTAAAACAACCTTAGCACGAAAACTATCACAAATACTTCACATTCCCCATATCGAACTGGATACTCTTTTCTGGAGAAAAAACTGGCAGACCGAAGAACGAGAGAAATTCAGGCAAAAAGTTGCCAAGGTGATCGAGCAGAATAAATGGATAATAGATGGGAATTTCAGTATTGTGCGAGATCTCGTCTGGGCTCGTGCGGACACGATAATCTGGCTGGATTATCCCTTTCATGTGATTTTTTTGCAGGCGCTTGTCCGTTCGATAAAGAGAATTGTAACAAGGGAAAAGCTATTCGCAGAAAATGTCGAGACCTTCCGTCAGACTTTCTTATCGAAAAACTCGATTCTTTATTGGATTTGCGTGTCCCATTTTGATTATAAGAAAACCTACACGCGACTACTTATGAATTCTGAAAAGGAGATAATTATTTTGAGGAGTACGAGAGAGAAGGATGGACTATTTCAAATGATTACATCAGGAAAAAGAGAATATTGTGGGAAATGAATATAGAATTAAAGGCATACCCCCAAAAATTCGAGGGAGATTCTCGGTACAGTGCATGAATAAAGCGTTTGCAGAGAAATCTTCGTGGAAAATTACTTTTAGAAAAACTGTTAATTTTAACCCTACTGTTAAGTCAATTACAACTTCCATGCTAAGCTTGATATGACAACATTATATTTTCCCATAACATAT
>JAGHCS010000265.1 GCA_021160355.1 Candidatus Cloacimonadota bacterium | reverse complement strand
TTCTAAGCTTGGGTAAGAATAATTACAGTAAATCCCCCCACCTTCACCTTGTGCATAACTCCCTCCTGGTGCATAATTATTTAATATGGTTACATTCGCTAAACTCGGACATGAATTTCTGAAGTAAATTCCACCACCATAAGTATCTGCCATATTACCTGATATAGTTACATTAACTAAAATCGGGGAAGAAGAAGTGCAGAAAATCCCTCCACCCTGTGCATAACTGTCTGTAGCACTATTATTTGAGATGGTTACATTCTCTAAACTAGGTGAGGAACCATAACAACAATATAAACCGCCACCATACCAACCCGCACTATTACCTGATATAGTGACATACTCTAAACTCGGAGATGATAAATCGCTACAGTTGATACCACCACCATATCGACCTGCAATATTATCTATTAGGATTACATCCTCAAGGCAAGGTGAAGAATTATACTTACAAAAAATTCCCCCTCCGCCGTAACTAGCATAATTGTTTTTTATTATAAGATTTTTTAAATTCGGTGATGATTTAATGCAGTAAATTCCAGCACCATATTCAGCATTTCCATTTGTAATTGTGATATTTTCAAGTATCGTATGATCTACATTATTAAATTCCATTACTCCTGACATATTATGAGCATCTAATATTGTATTTTCCTGATTACTACCCGATAGATTTACATAATTGCTCCAATTTAATGGAAACATTTCTCCATTAGTTGAATCGCTGTAAACACCTTGGGCAAGATGAATCGTATTAATATTAAGACTATCGGAATATATCTTTGATAATGCGTGCCCAATGGTCTTGAAAGGTTCATCTGGAGAAGTTCCTGTATTAGAATCATCACCATCTACAGAAACATAAACATCACCATTTACCAAAGAATCTTCAATACTATGTAGAATATCAAATGTAAATTGATTAATAGGGGATGCATAATAATCAGTAGGTGTCATTACTGAAAAAGTATCTACAATGATCTCTATTATAACGTTATTTGATGAATAAATATCTACTCCAGCACCTCTCATGTTTTCAATAGTATTTGAATAAATATTACATCTATTTGTAGAGTTAAAACTCGGGGACGAATTTCCTCTACAGTACATCCCACCACCAAAAGTACCTGCACTATTACCTGAAATGGTCACATTTTCTAGGCTTGGGTAAGAATAATTACAGTAAATCCCTCCACCGTAATCATAGGCATTATTACCTGAAATAAATACATCTTTTAAACTTGGAGTGGAATCATCACAGTATATTCCACCACCTCTTGAAGAAGAACTATTGTTTGATATAATTACATTAACCAAATTAGGAGATGCTCCCCTATAAAGGTACAATCCACCACCATAATCATCTGAACTATTACCTAATATGGTTACATTTACCAAACTTGGGGATGAATAGCTAAAACAATACACTCCACCACCCTTATCTAAAGAACTATTATCCGATATTGTCACATTTACTAAACTCGGAGATGAATGATCACAACAATACATTCCACCCCCTACATTAGAAGCATTATTACCTGATATGGTTACATTTATTAAATTTGGGGATGAAATATTACAAAACACCCCCCCACCATTGTTAGAAGAATTATTACTCAATATGATTACACTCTCTAAACTTGGAGAGGAATTATCGCAATACAATCCACCTCCGTAATTAGAGCTGTTACCTGATATGGTAACATTTTCTAAACTCAGTGATGAATTATTTTTACAGCAAATGCCACCTCCCAAACCGGCAGTAACATTACTAGATATGGTTACATGATCTAAACGAGGAGAGGACTCATTGCCACAACACAAGCCACCTCCTTCATCAGAAGCATAATTGTCTGTTATTTCCACATACTTTAAGTTAGGAGAAGAAGTCCAATAACATAATACTCCACCACCTTTTGAAGTAGCATTATTTCCTGATATTACCAATCTTTCTAAGCTTGGTGAGGAATTATTCCAACAGAAAATCCCACCACTATAATTATTGCCATTACGAATTGTAAAACCCATTAAAACAGCAGTAGAATCTTCACCATTTTGAAATCGAACAACACAGTCCAAACTATCTCCGTCTATAACTGTTTGTGAAATGTAGCCTGTATCCTGGGTTGTAAGAAACAGCGAACCCAATGTAATATTCTTCCCATTGAAATTAATATTCTCGATATATGTTCCGGGTTGAACCAGAACAGTGTCTCCATTTACGGAAGCATTAATCCCTTCCTGGATCGTAGTATAGTCGAACGGTATGTCGATCACATCCGCCTGACAAAACATCACTACCGAAATAAACGCACATGTGATTGCAAGTATTTTAGCCATAATATAGTCCTCCAGTGGACTTGTAGTTGAGTTATACTTTTAGTGTACTCTTAATGAATGTTACCTGCTTGGTTAACAAATCTTTATAGATGCTACCTCCATTTTGGTAGTCATTTAAAATCATAAAGATTGTACCATGTCAAGAAAAAAATCTGAAATACCATAACAACCCTTGAGAAGAATAGCAATCATTCACGATGGTTCAGTATGCTACAATTTTAATTCATTTATTTTTTATCTACGTAAATCGGCACAATCTCTGGGAATCTGCGTCCTATCACACATCTGATATTTACAAGGATTTGTTACTTAAATTCAATGATCTCGGGAGGTTTTACACTAAAGCCCGGCAGATTCAAATCCGGCTTCCCGGAAAGTGCGAGAGAAATTTTCTTCCTTCCGTCAAGATCTGGATAATAGGTTATCTTCAGCTGTACTGTTTTGAATACAAGATCATCATTTCTCATACGCACACCCGCACCAATAGCAGTATATGTTTTATCATGCAATATTTTACTGTGTGTCTCCCCGATAAAACCGATGTCGAAAAATCCAAATAACGCAAACCGGAAACCAATAAGATCCCACGGTGTATACATCACACTCTCAAGGTTTATTACCAACCGCTGCTGTCCGCGGGCTTTTGTGTCATTAAATCCTCTCACGTTATCCATATTATGAAAATTGAGATATAAATAATCAGGTTGATTCAATCCCTTCATATAATCGAAATCAACAAAATTTCTTACCCCATAATTTCCAATTTTATAATGCCGCGTGAAAAAATGAGCATTCAAGGATAATACTCCTTCATCAAAATCCTTAAGAAATAATTTATTAAAATAACTTCCAAGTCCGGTTTCTAAATAATAGTAGAGGGCTCTTTTAAAAATAAAATTCCCCTGAGAAAACCGAACTCCTGCATAATATCTTTTATCATATATTTCCGGATACTCCACTCCACCGAAAATCTCGAGCAAATGTCCATATGGAATATATTCGATCTCTCCAAAATCATAGATCAGATTACTTTTATAAAACTTGCTTCTGAGATGATCAATGGAACACAACACAACAGACCTATCGTCGAATAAAGAGCCTAATGAAGGATACTTGTAGTAATCATAATGAGTAATCCGCAGAAGTTCAACGAGATACTCTGCTTTGGATGGACTGAAAACTTTCAAGGGCTCTGCCACACCTACACAGAAATCACCTTTTACGTATTCAAGTGGATATTCCATCAATGTGCTATCATCGGGACTATGGTAATAATAGGTGTTGACTCTCTTCAAACCTACTCCTCCCGCAATATTTATTTCAGGAGGAATATAATTTCTATTAAACACAAAACCGTATCGCTCTTCATGCTCGGGATGTGAATAAAACAATTCTCCTGAAATGAATGTATCCCCTATATGATATATCTTATACAATGCATCCCGAAGATAGATATTGTTCTTTTTTTCACTATTATAGGCAATTGTAGTGCTTGCTTTATGTCCCAGCCCAACGATATTCAGGTCATAGATTTCAAGATCAAAAGAATGAAACGAAGAAATGCCGGGATTACCTCCGATAGGAAACTTATCTTTCGTCAAAACAACGACATCGACATATTCCTGTTTATTATAGCAATTGAATACTTGAAAGTATACCTCATTAATAAATGGAAGATCGTACAAAATTTTTTCATTCTCCGCAAGTACAGCAGGATTGAGATTATCTCCTTCCTTGAATAACAGAATATTTCTGATAACCCTTTTTTTCGTATCGACATGCATTTTATCAGCAGTTCTCTGCGCCCATTGCACGATTTTAATATTGGTATCAGATTTTTGAAAAATAGGTATGCTTTCAATGTATATGTTTCGAATTATTTTATCTTTATATGGAAGAAATTGAAACTCGCTTTTTTCAAGCTGGTATAGCTTGTTTATAGCTCCTTTGACTTTTCTAAAAGCAAGGTTGAAAATCTGCTTTGTAAAATTTGATCTTTCGGCTTCATCCCTCATCGACTTATAAAAATCATCCGTACTTGCTTCATCTTTTTGAACGAAAAAAGGTATGGAGTCTGAGATTATAAATGTTGTATCTTGGGGTACTATCCAGCATGAAGCACCGACATGAAGAATATCACCGGCTTGAAGCTCAAGAATAAAGTCACTGTGCTCCTCAGCTGAAAGAATGCAAAATATACTGAGAAATGCGAAACAGTATAGAAAAATACTGAGAAGTGATTTATTCAATAGTTATTCCAAGACAATTTTTAGAAGCTTATGGTCAGTAATAAATTTATTGCCGAGCGGGTTATAGTAATATCATCCAGCCCGAGTTTAAAATCTCCAAACTGAAGAATATCACCAAAATCTAAACCAAGTTTGTTATTGAACCAGAGCCACTCTAGGCGGATCCCGACATCTAATGATTTGGGAAATGAGCCATAATTTTTAAAAGGAACAAATTCTATACCATATCCGAAATGCCATGTATTTGGAATGAGATTATACAATTTATGCCAGGTAGGTCTTCGAGCCCAGGGTGTATCCGGATGTGCTATCTTTTCACCGTCACCTGTGATGTTTTCAATACGGTAAAAACTGATTCCATAACCTGCTTTTAGATAAAATTGGAAATCGCTGGTGGAAAGATTATATCTCAGACTGCCGACGTACTCCCAAAAATTCAAATCAGCACGCAATTTATAAGGATTCGGACGATTTGTCAGCGAAATATCGACACCTATTTCGCTTCGGGAATGTCGCAGTGTGTTTTCTGTAACAAAGTGCTTCCCAAGATAAAAATTCACCCCGATACGAGGAGCAATTGCAGGCCTCACATCGATAGTAGTATTGGTGGAAACAGAGTCAAGGGCTGGATCGATCTCAATCACATCGCTGTATATATCATAATATTGCTCCGGATGGAACATAAGTGCGAAATATTCTTCGGGCAAAAATTGATATGAAACGCCCCCTGCAAATCCAATAAATCTAAAAGGAATTTTTTCTTTGGTATAAAAAGTAGGTATTGATTTTTTCATGGTCGCCCTGAATGGAGCTGCAGCAACCCTCCACAGAAAATCAAATGGCGGAATATTTGATAGCATCGGAAATGTGAAGTTCAGGTAGCCAAGATCATTTATATAGCTATCTTCCAAACTCACAGGAAAATAGGAGCTCATTTTATGAGGATAGTATAGATGATATCGGGAATTGTTGCCTGCTTGATTCCATCCGACAGTATAGGTGGGCGTGAATGGCGACATATTCCCTGTATCTGCATTTTTAACCACTCCGGCAAAAGGTGATTTGGATGCAGGATATCCCCAATGGATCGGGAATAAAAGCCATCCCCAATCTCGACGGACAGAAGGGGTCATTTTCAGAAGCGGATACACTGTTTCCCAATCAGGGACAATACATATTCTCTCCGACTTGTTCATTGGGACCACACTTCCCCTTTTCAGCATCCCCTTTGAAGTAACCATTTCCAAGGAGTCGAGTGAATTTAAATATTCAGAATAATTAAATCTACGCGAGATCAGCTCTGTTGCTCCTGCAGGTCCAACCTCTTTATACAGACCTGTAAATGGGTATGAACCATGAGAATCCCTGTTTTTTCCACCGGGTTTTGCCAGAAGCTGGTCATTTCCTTTATCATCGCCGCCGACATATACAACCGGATGAGTATTGATCTCCTTTTCTTCCTTACTCACATATGCGCGTTCACGTATCCTTGTATCGATCCAGTCTTCTCCCATTCTATCATATTCGAGTTTATTCACCTGCCTTTCCCAGCTCTCATGCGATTTATATACATTGGGATCAGCATAGTTCATCATCATCACATTATAATGAAAGAAGTATTCTACGCGTTTAATTACCAATTGATTATTCCACTTATCAGCAGAAACTGTATCCTTATTAATTGGCTTATCATACAAACCGACGCCTTTTAAAATATTTCTTACATCCTGTTCGTTGAGCATCTGTTCGACCTTGTTCATCGGGGAGATCACTATGTTAATACGCTCCCAATCTCCTTCATGATCGTTCCCTCCATCATTATACGGGTAAAAAAACCAAAACTGTAAAATGAACTCATAGCCAAGAAGGGTGTTATCCATTTTTGAACGGACTTGTCTGATGAAAGGATGTACAAAAGCAGTTATATAAGAGAGATAGCTTTTTTTAAGACTCTGGGTGAATGTATTGCTAAATGCTTCCTTCCAGGTCTCTTCATCCTCGCCCGGGAAATCAAAGAAGAAAACTTTATACTTAAGAAAGTCTGGTTTACGAGAGTCATTGATCAGCATAGAACTCGGATTGCGTGGATCGAATTCATTAAGCAAATTAAGATACTTGCAATCATCATTCTCAAGCGGAGGAGTGATATTGGCACTTTCACTCTTTTCATCAGCAAGTTCATACAGCGGACACCTCTTTCCCATTTCGCTAAAGTTTACTGTCTGCATATCGATGATCTTGCTTTTATCGAGGGATATATCCCATGTATCTACATAAAGCGGATGGTGTGGTTCGAGAATGAATTTCCTCATATCCATTGGAACGAGAATTGTGTTGAGGATCATATAAGGAGCGAATTTGACGCCTAATCTGTGCAAAAGTTTAAGTCGGCTGTCATCAATCCCATCTACCGGATTTACATCTTTATAATCAGGGCTTTCTTTATCGCCATATAATGCAAAGTACCTACTTGCAGGTGTTTGTTGAATGATCCTCGGATATGATAGCTCAAGATA
>JAGHCS010000201.1 GCA_021160355.1 Candidatus Cloacimonadota bacterium | reverse complement strand
TCCTCATATTCGACGCAACGCTGGATTATCGTTTCTTTGGTGATGATTTTGAATCTAATTTCTTTAACTATCTTTATGATAATGAGCGTGCGACTGTATCAGGAGATTCATTAAAATCCAAAAGCAGCACACTTAAGGGCATAAATAAATCTCAGGGATGGCGAGGAGGGCTTGTTTCGCATCTCTTCAATATTATTGATCTCACTGTTACATATGAAGACATTCATGGAAAAGGTTATAAAATTGGCAAGTCAATTTTGGGTGAAGTAAAACTTAAAAAAACCTTTATCCCAGGACTGGAATATGCCTATGCCAGATATTCACAAACACAGGTGGAAAAATTTACTACATGGAAAAGCCCGAATGCAGTTATTGAAGCACAGCTCGGCTATGAGATCACTCCGGTAACCCTCCTTGTGTGGGATTATAAGGTTTACTATGTTGATATTGACGGAGAGCTTGAAACAAAAACAACGTACAGTTTTGGAGTACAGATAAAAATATAGAAATATGAAGGTTTTAATTGTAGGGAGCGGTGGTAGAGAACATGCTATCGCATGGAAGTGTGCACAAAGCAAAAAAGCGGATATTGTTTTTGTCGCACCCGGAAATCCCGGCATGGAAAATGTTGCTCAGCTCATTCAGGTACAAAATACTGAGGAACTGATAAGGTTTGTAAAAGACGAAGGAATACGGCTTACGATTATTGGACCCGAACAACCCCTTACAAAAGGCATTGTTGACGAATTCATAAAAGAGGGGCTTGCGGTGATCGGACCATCTAAGCTGGCCGCCGAGATCGAAGGCAGTAAGGTCTTTGCCAAAAACTTCATGAAAAAATATAGAATCCCAACTGCTGATTTTGAGGTTTTTGATGAGATTGTCCCTGCATTGGACTATATTCTTGAGGAAGAATTTCCCCTTGTTATCAAAGCAGATGGGCTGGCTGCTGGCAAAGGCGTATTCATCTGTAATAATTATACCGAAGCCGAAACGATCCTCAACCATATCATGCACCAGAACATATTCGGGAACGCAGGGTCACGCGTCGTAATCGAAGAGTGTCTTCACGGTGAAGAAACCTCCCTGTTTGCATTTACGGACGGAACACATTTTGTTTCAACAATTTTCTCCCAAGATCACAAGCAGCTTCTGGACGGTGATAAAGGACCCAACACCGGTGGTATGGGGGCTTATGCACCCGCACATTTCACAAAAGATTTGAAAAAAAAGATCGATGATGCAATAATCACCCCGACCCTAAAGGGCATGAAAAAAGAAGGAAGAACCTTCAGGGGAGTACTTTACGCAGGGATCATGCTTACACAAAACGGTCCCAAAGTTCTTGAATTTAATTGCCGTCTGGGCGATCCCGAAACACAAGTAATTCTTCCGCTTCTTGACAACGATCTCGTTAATGTGTGTGAAGCTATCTTAAATGAAAGTATCAATGAGGTTGATTTGAATTGGAAAAATAAGAGTGCTGTAAACGTGGTCATTGCTTCAGGTGGTTACCCCGGCGCTTATGAAAAAGGATATCCTATCAAAGGGCTTGATAAAGTATCTGATGAAACATTAATATTTTTTTCCGGAGTAAAAAAAGAGAAGGATACGTTACTCACCGATGGAGGTAGAGTGCTATCTCTCACAGCTTTGGGTAATGATCTTAAGGATGCACAGGAGAAGGTGTACCAAGAAGTAAAAAAAATCTCCTTTTCAAGCAGCTATTATAGAACGGATATTGCCCAAAAGGGGATACTCAAATTATGAAAGAAGTAGTTCATTGATGAAGAAAGTTTTTACTGCAATTTTGTTCTGCTTGATAACTACCACAGTATGGGGCATGAACAGCTTTGAAATAGAGAAAATGACCGAGGATTATATTCAGGTTCATCTCAAGATTGACGAATACAATATTCCCCACACTTCAGAAAAAACTACATCAAGTATCTCTTTACCTGGTTTGGAGACAAATTTCGTAAACACAGAGGGATTGCCGAAACTGCCCTTCCTCTCAGAGAATATTGGCATTCCCCCCGAAGGAAAAGTGAGTGCGAGCATAATTTCACAGCAATTCATCCTTCTGCAGGGAGTATCGATACCAGTTAATCATCCTTACAAAGATGAAGGCATATTAGTTCCTGATCCTTCTCGGCAGTTTATAGATTTTCCGGTGAAAACTTTTTATCCAGAAAATATTATAGAATCTCAGGCAATTGGATATATGGGAAATAGATATCTCGGAGCATTCCGAATCTTTCCCATTCAATATAACTACACACAGAAAACAGCAAAACTCTATACAGATATTGTAGTACAAATTCACATCACGGGAGATAAAGCTAAAAGCTACGGAAGGAATGCCAGTTATATAGACGGTTTTGCAGACAAGATGGTCATCAATAACGAGTTCTCGAAAAACTGGCGTAAAGAGAAAGAACCCGAAGCAGCAACCCACAAAAGGCAAAACGAGACAGAAATTTCTCAATTCAAATTTATTATAAATGAAAAAGGAATATATAAGATAACCTATAATTATCTAAAAGACACTTTGCAGACCTGGATAGATTCTCTCGAAACCGAATATGAGATACTCCTTAAAATTGACGAGATCAATCCGAAATATTTGCAGCTTCATAACC
>JAGHCS010000156.1 GCA_021160355.1 Candidatus Cloacimonadota bacterium | reverse complement strand
GTGAATCATTTTTGTGCCAGTACTTTACGACGATTCGTCCCGCTATCATCTTTTATTATTTATTAGCTTATTTTTGTGTTATAATGAGAAAGTGACATGCCCCTGAAAAATTTTGGGGGTATCCCAAATGTTATTTCCTCAAATTCTTGACAGTAAAAACTCGCACAAAATAAACAATTCCCACGTGGCCCCATCGTCTAGGGGTGAGGACGCCGGATTCTCATTCCGGTAACAGGGGTTCGATTCCCCTTGGGGCTACCATTTTTTTTATTCAAATAAGCCAGCTCAAATATTGAACTGGCTTATTCTTTTTATAGATTATTCTACTCAAGAATTATAAATTTCTCAATATGGGAGGTATGCTCTGTCTCTAACTTCATAAAATAGATGCCTGAAGAAATTCTTGGAGCATGTTCCGTGAAATTATTAAATGTTACTTCATGATAACCCGGTTCGATATACTCATTCACTAAAGAACTCACCTTTTGTCCTTTGATATTATATACGCCGATTTCGACATTTCCTGATGATTTCATAAAATATTTAATTGCTGCTTGAGAAGTGCAAGGATTTGGATAGATATGTGTGATGCGGTCTTGCTGTTCAATATCATCATTTGAAACATCTGGTGTGAGAGGAATATCCATCCAGTAAGTATCATTATATTCAATAATAATTTCGCAATGGTATGTGTAGGTTGCATAATTCGGGTGCGAGCAGCTTATCGTATAAGATCCGGGAGGTACTTCGACTGCACACAGACCATATGCGTTGGTAATACCGCTGTATACACCAACATTCACTGTCGCGCCTTGAACAGGATCACCTGTATTTATATCTGTTACCACTCCCCGAAATACGCCATCTATTTTGAGTAGATATCCAAGATATGTTGCTACTAGATCAGCTTTTGAGTTCATATCAGTATCTTCTAATCCGCCCAGAATTGGAGTCGATGCAATTGTGCTATAATTTGCTCCTGCATAAGCAATTGTACGAGAATAACCATTGTCGGATGTAAATGCTATATGCTTAAGTAATGCACCAATCTCATCTACTGAATAATTCGCATCGGTATTTTGAGTAAATGGAAATATATAATCTTCACCAACAGTGCCGGACACACCAGTCATCGTGCCGATGTTCTGTGTATCATTACTTATGAAAATACATCCGAGACTTGTCAGGAAAGCTGTTCCCTGGTGAGAATATCCCAGATCTGAACCTTCAATATATATTGGATGTCCACCGTTCAAATAATTTAATAAAGTTGTTTGATCAGGGGTTCCGACGGAACCTGGAGGTGTCGTACCTCAGCCAACGCAATATATGCCAAGAGCAACAAATATTGCATCGTATGGTGTAAGATCAGTCGGCAGATATGTATATGTATCACACGTTACATTATTTGCGGTAAGTGCGTCTTCAATGAATACCTGTGTGCCGATTCCATCAATATCAGAGGCGTTATCATTATCCCAGACAAGCACATTTATAGGATCATCAGGATAAATATTTACCAACAAAGGATTGGTAGTATTATTGTCTATGAATTCGTCACCAGGCAGAATTACCTGTCCGTAAAGATTTACCACTTCACTTATGTCCGGAGTCCAGTTAAATGGATAGACCACTTGCTGATCGGGAGCAAGAGGAGCAGAAGCGAAAGTGGTACCCAGCACAATACCTGGCTCTCGCATAAGATTTACTTCATAATTGGATTCAGTATTCAGTCCAGTGTTTTTGACAGTCACATTCCATGAACCTTGCTGACCGACATTAAGGACATTATTACCGGATATGGTAGTCGCTGCGAGATCATGGTCGAGTGAAGCGTTAATTGAAACATTATAAATATACCAATAATTAAAGTTATAAGTACTACCCCCATAGCTTCGAAACCTAATCTGAACCTGCTGTCCTGCATAAGGATATAATGAAAAGCTGATATCTTTGCCACCAGAATAACCCCAATTATTACCAACCAGGTCAAAACTCCAGAGTATCTCTGAGCTCCCTGGAAGGATTAATTCAATGTTTGTCACCTCCCCTGTATTAGTTGAATATTCATCAATAAATTGAGAAACTGTTAAGTTGCCCACATTCAGTGGCAAATTAATAAATGGAGATGTGGCGCTTAAATCGTAAGGGGTAATTATTGGTGACCAGCTCAGCATAAGAGCACCATTTTGAATGCTCCAGTTTGAATCCAGTGTCCATGTGCCCGGGTTTGTAGTAAAATTTTCTTCCCAGATTATTGATTGTGCACACAGCGGTATTGTAATAAAAAAGAATAGAAATACTAATAATATAAATTGCTTTTTCATACTGCCTCCAGCATGTTTTGAATACTGGATATTTTTATATAAGGGCTTGTCAAGAAAAATACTGATTTTCTGAGTTAGTATTTCAGTATTCTATTTTATATCGAGATCGGTTTTTCTTTTGAGGAAAAAACCTATAATACCACCAGCAATGATTACTAATGATACAATCACACTGATCAGAAGTATTCTGTTCATACATCTTCTCCTACAATTTATATTTTTCTATTTTCCTATTAAGCGCTGAGCGGGAAATATTCAATAATTTTGCTGCATTTGTTTTATTGTTTCCTGATCTCCCTAGCGCTTTTATGATCATCTCTTTCTCTTTTTTATCCAGCAAAGTGAGATCCAATGTATCCTCATCTACATCTTGTTCCTTCCCTGCAAGAAGTGAAAAATGTTCTAGCCGCAATGTCGAATTATCGCACAGTATCAAAGCCCTTTCTACCATATTTCGTAATTCCCGCACATTCCCCGGAAATTCATACTTGAACAAATAATCATAAACACGATTACTCACGTTTTTGATGGATTTTTTTAACTTTTTGGAATAGATTTTTATAAAATAATCCAGCAGCAGTTTAATATCATCCTTTCTATCCCTCAGGGGGGGAATATGAATACGGAATGTATTAAGACGATACAGCAGATCTTCTCTAAATTCATGCTCTTTCACACGAGAATCAATGTCCTGATTAGTTGCTGATATGACACGCACATCAAATTTTATATCTCTATTGCTTCCGACCCTTCTGAAAATATTCCCCTCCAGAACTCTCAGAAGTTTAGTCTGCATATATTTGGGCATATCGCAGATCTCGTCTAAAAATATTGTGCCGTGGTTGGCAACCTCAAAATATCCCGATTTATGTGCGATCGCTCCAGTGAATGCACCTTTTGTGTGTCCAAAAAATTCTGTTTCAAACAGGTTATCAGGTATCGAGCTGCAGTTGATACCCAAAAAATTATGATCCCTTCGTTTGCTTAACGCATGAATTCCATTCGCAACAATTTCTTTTCCAGTACCATTTTCACCTGTAATGAGAATTGTAGTATTATCAGTTTCTGCAACCTTTTTCATCAAATTCAATATATCCTTCATTGCCTTACTCTTACCGATTATAGTCGTCCCATCAGCATCTTTTATTTGTGAGATGAGATGATCATATTGTAATTTCAAACCAGTAATCTTATTCTGTAGAGCAATGAATCTTTTTGTTCTTTCTATGGCAGTTTTCAAATCCAGTAATCGAAATGGTTTCGTAAAGAAATCCGAAGCTCCATATCTTAACGATTCTATAACACTTTCCATATCTCCATGTGCTGTGATCATTATGATCTCAGTTTCCGGATAGGATTTCTTAATTTTACGAAGAACATGAACGCCGTTCATTTCCGGCAACCTGATATCAAGTATCACAATGTCGCACGGTTCTTTTTTTAAAATTCGAAATCCCTCCGAGGGCTTCTCTGCATGAAAAACAGTGAAACCCTGCGTTAATAAATACTCCTCGATTCCCTCACGATATTCCTTTTCATCATCCAAAATAAGGATTTTAAGTTCTTCCATAGAGAAAGCTAACCTTTCTCCCCGAAATTCCTTCGCTTGATTGGATAAGTCGAGCCAACGTAACGAAATCTTATAGGTATTTTCATTTGACCTAATTCTCTAGTGCATGCCTAAAAGTAGTGAGTGTAAAAGGTTCATGAATTATTTCACATGCAGTACTTTTAATAACGGATATTGCCTGTTCAACATAATTATTTGTTACCAATAATACACGAATATCAGAGAAATTATGATTCATATAGTTAATCAATCCGATATTCATAATTTTGGTAAAGTGCACTACCACCTCATCCATGTGTGTATTATTGAGAATTTGAACGGCTTCCAGATCATTTTCAGCAGAATATACTCTATAACCCTGAGTATTCAAGAATTCATTAAGCTCAGCGAACTGATCATTAACAAAGTTTACTAAAAGTATATTCATATGAAGCATCCGTTTTCCTTAATAATAGCAAATTACGTGCCAAATACGTTAACTCGCTTGCCCATAGCCAATTAGTGAAATTTATATATTTTCTCCTATTGTGTAATTGTTCGATTTCGGTCAATTTTTTTATTATATGATATCAGCTAATATTCCACAACCCTCATCTATATTGTCATTTATGTTTTTTGTCTGTAATTGGTCGATTTCGAACAGTTGTTGCAAAAAAGTAACAAAAATGATTCTATTGCTTCAACAAGATTGAAATTTTATTGTAAAAGTCGTAAATTCTCCAGGAACACTCTTTACTGATATATCTGCTTTCATATCTTCGAGAATACCATAAGATATAGATAAACCCAAACCTGTTCCCGCCCCGGATTCTTTTGTTGTATAGAAAGGATCAAAAATGCTCTCTAACTCTCTTGGAGACATACCAATTCCGTTATCTGTGAATTCAATAATTATATATTTACCCTTTTTACAAGTTTTAATTGTAATCGTTTTTTGGAAATCCACATGAGTGTTCGTCTTTGCCTCAAGGGCGTCATGAGAATTGGATAGAAGGTTTAAAAGAACCTGCTCTATCTTGAATGAGTTGCCCAGTATCATTGGAAGATTTTCTTCAAGGTGAGTTTCAAAGTGTATATCATGAGCTTCATATTGCAACTTGATCATAGTGAGTGCCTGATCAATAATAATGTTAATATCCACTTCATCAAAAGTTATATCTTTTTGATCTCTTGAGAATGTACTTATATGGTCAATTATCTGGCGTATTCGTTCAATATATTTGAAAAATTTATCTATTTTTTCATTCAAATATGTAGCAGAAACATCACTCCCGGATTTCAATCTTTCAGAAATATTATCCATCCCGAGTGCTATCAAACCAATTGGCTGATTGATCTCGTGCGCAATACCTGCGGCGAGTTGTCCAAGCGATTCCAGCTTAGATTTTTGGATAAGTAGTTCCTGTTGTGCTTTTCTTTTTTCGATTTCTGCTTCAACCATATTCTCAAGATCGTCTTTCATGATCAATAACTTGTTCTCACTCTCTTTCATTTCAGTAATATCAATATCTGTCCCTAGAACTCCAATTATCTCATTATCTCTCTTAATGGGTGCAAGAATGGTTTTCATGTGATGCAATTCATCATTTATATAAATATCATACTCGCCTTCGACATCCTGTCCTGCATAAGCTGAGTTCAACCATTTATTCCACAATTTTTTTATTGAATTATCTATAGAATAATAATCCACGGTCGTACCATAAAGATCACCCCACTTCCCTATTGAACGAGAACTTTGCATGAATACTTTTCGATCTTTATCCCGTGCATAAAATTCAAGCGGAATATTGTATATCAAGGACTTAAGTAATGCTTCACTTTCTTTGAGTGCAATTTCAGTTTTTTTACGATCAGTAATATCATAGGATACTATTTGAAGAGTTTTGCGATCAGCTGTAATTATAGGTATCCCTGTATTAAAGAAAAAACGCCCATGATTTGAATCTTCAAAAGTGAAAGTTTTATTTTCAGCTAAAGCTTTTCTTACGATCTCCAACCTTCTCATGAATATATCTTTTGGAAGTAATTCCCGAATATTCTTTCCAACTACATCTTTGATTGTAGAATCCAAACTTTTTGCCATCGCTGGATTGCAACTTATAATTTCATAGGTTTCTGAATCGATTTCAAGTATCAAAGAAGGAGAATTATTAATCAATTGTTTGTATCGTTCCTTACTTTCCTTGAGATCATTCTCAGACTTTTTTTGATCAGTAATATCGTATCCTACACAAAGGCAGAAACTAGGAGCAAGTCTATAGTTTGACCACATCTGAATCTTAATTGAACCATCTTTGGCAGTTGCTATATTTTCATTAAATTTGCCATCAGCTATTTTAATCCATTTAAGAACTTGATCTTTATCCTTTATATTTGGATAAATAAGAGATAAGGGATCTTCAGAATTGTTCAGCTCTTCTTTTGACCAACCTAACTGATTTTCACATTCTTTATTCCAAAGGAGACATTTCCCATTTTCATCAAATGCATTGATCATAACAGGAGCATTCTCATAAATCGTCCTGAATTTCTCCTCGCTTTCTGCTTTTTCCTTGATTTCATGCTCTAGTTTAAGATTTGTTTCTTTAAGATCTTTCGTTTGTTCATCAATAACCAGTTGCATCCGTTTTTCTGAGTGTTTGCTTTTCAAAAAAATGAGAATAAATAAAATAAGCAAGAGTGCAGAAATGATAATAACGAATAATATAAGCTGGTTTTTTTTGGCAAGTTCAAGTCTCTCAATATAAGTTTGATGTTTTAAAGGTCTGGTTTCATCCTGTTCATAATAATGAATCTGTTCAAGTTGCAGCAG
>JAGHCS010000231.1 GCA_021160355.1 Candidatus Cloacimonadota bacterium | reverse complement strand
GCGTGGGTCTGCGTCCTATTAATATAAAGTTATAATTTTCGGAGGATACATGAAAAAAGTAATGTTTGGAATCTTAATGCTGCTCTTGCTGGCAATTCCTGCCCATGCCGCATTTGTGTTTGACCGTTATCTCGGACAAGAGATTGTTGCATTTTCAGCTCACTCTCTTGCAATGGGTTCCACAGGTCTTGCAACCGGGTATGGACCACTTGCTGCACTCAAGAATCCTGCACTTTTGGGCAACCTGCCTTTTAAATTTATGGTGCAGCTTTCACCAAATGTGCAAAAAAATAATGAAAATCGGGCATTCCCTATTTTTGATTCCTTTGATTCCTATATCGACGATGCGGTCTACGCATCAAATGCTCATTTCTTCAGTAAATACATGCTGGGCTTTATGTACAATGTACCTATTCAACAGTTCAAAGTATCTGCCGCATACTCCTATGCGCCTTTCTATGATTTCAATTTTAAATATACTGAGGAAGTACGCAACAATGAGGGTACCGATTACGGCAACGAGCCACATAAGATTGCAACAAATACCTATGACGGAAGCGGAATGATCTATGCTCACACACCTTCTATTGCAGTAACCTATGAAAACGAAAACAGCTTCTTCAACTCTCTTTCTCTCGGTGCTTCCTTCTCCTTAATGAAAGGTGATAACACCATAGATTCAACCATCATCTTTACGCCATGGGCAAAAGATCGCATGCTATATGACCCGGACAGTATTCCAGACGTCATCTTTGAAAGAAAAAATGATTATTCAGGCCACAGGCTCCAAACAGGTATGCTTCTTGCTCTGGGTGAACGTTTTAAAATAGGCGTGAACTACACAAGCAGAGCGGAATTAGATAAGTCATTCAAAACGAATGCTGACACCGCCTGGACAGATACAACAATCTACTATCCCTCGCGAATGGGACTTGGATTCGAATATCACCCGCGAAATATCTGGGATACCCACTTCTCATTTGAGATATCTTATGTAAAATGGAGTGATTATAATCCACTTTGGTATGATGTGATAGAGTACTATGCCGGGATTGAGCATCAAATATTTACAGACCAACCGATCCGTCTGGGATTCCGTTACCAGCCCTATGGCATTGATAAAGAGATCGTAATGACTGCTTTCTCTGCAGGAACGAGCATCGCACTCCCCAATAATTTGATGATAGACCTCGGAGCTGAAATCGGCAAACTCAATTATAATCATGCAGACCTGTTCCCTGACAGCTATTATGCCAATGACAACCTCTGGGATACCGCGCATGCAGACCTGCCTGTGGACAGGATTAATCTTGATAAAATTGATGATGTTATGATCAACTTCATGGCAACGCTAACATGGAGATTTTAAGCATATTTAAAGGTTTTTTATGAAGAAAATATTTTTTATCTTATTGATCAGTTTGTTTTGCTTCAGTGTTCTCAATGCCGAAGAGATCAAGCTGAATCTTCTTTTTTCGAATGATGTGCACGGTGGAATAGATGCAGTTCTTGCAACTTTTATGAATCCGGATTTCCCGCCTCCGCTTGGCGGCGGTGCGTCTGCTGCTGCATATATAGAATCGGTACGTGAACTTGCAGAAGAAAATGACGAAGCAGTACTTCTTCTCGATGCCGGCGACTTTTTCCAGGGGCATCCTATCGGCACCATGTCGGAAGGTGTGGCTGTAATCAATTATATGAACTGGATCGGCTATGATGCAATGACCCTTGGAAACCATGAATTTGATCTTGGTTTTGATACGCTTCTGAAAACGATATCCCTCGCTCAGTTCCCCATTGTATGCGCAAATATCATTGTTGAAGAGACCGGTGAACTGGTTCCGGGTTGTCTTCCCTACATTATTAAAAATATCAAAGGTATCGATATTGCAATCATCGGAGTCAGCACACTTGATACTCCATACATGAGCTTCCCGGAAAACATAAAGGGTTTAAAATTCGTTGATGTTGCCGAAACAGTTGAGAAATATATCAAAGAAGTAAAAGCACAAGGTGTTGATCTTATCTTCGTGCTCGGACATATGGGCATTCCCTACGATGTAGAATCTGCTTATCAATACGACATTGTTGATGGTCACATATACGATGAAAACAGACGCTGGCCCGATAATGCAATGCATGTTGCTTATAAAGTGCCAGGCATAGATGTTTTCGTGGCTGGACACATTCACAAGGGATACAAGATTCCCTGGGAAGAACCCGAAAATCACACGCTTATCACACAAAATTATGGATATGGTTCAAATATTGGACATCTCATTCTCACAATTGATACCGACACAAAAACTCTTGCCGGATATGAACTACCTGCGTATATTGATGGAGATCTTCTTGCACTCTTTTCAGAAGAATTCATCCCTGATCCATGGTATAAAGAGAAGATCGATTCTATGCAGGCAGTTGCAGAAGCAGGTATGGATGAGATCGTCGGTAAGGCAGGCATGCATCTTTCCAGAGTCGGTTCTGCACAAAGCATTATCGGTAATCTTGTCATGGATGCGATGCTTGAAGAATCGGATGCTGATTTTGCATTTTTAAATCTCGGCGGTGTGCGTGATGACATAAAAAAAGGACCGGTTTCCTATCGGGATGTATTCGATGTGCTTCCCTTTGACAGTCAGATCGTCACAATAGAGATCGATGGCGCAAAACTCAAAGAGATCCTAGAAGTTAGAGTTGCAGGAGGTCGTCACGGACTGCGCGTTGCCGGCGGAGAGGTTGAGTACAGCAAGAAATATCCAGATTTCCAGCGTATAACCGATCTTACCATTGGCGGTGAACCTTGGGATCCTGATAAGATATACGATGTTGCAACGGTTGACTTTCTTATGCAGGGAAATTCAGGACTCACCCTACTCACAGAGATACCAGAAAATCAGATCACCTATAAATATATTGTTCTTCGTGATGCGCTTGCAAACTATTTCCGCAGACGAGAAGTAGTGAACGGCCAGATTGATAATCGCTGGGTCCTGACCCCTGATGCTGTTCATTCTGATGTAATTAAAAAACATAATTCTGAGCAAAATTAGTTATCATCGAAATAAACCATATAAATATTATATTAAGTACTACAACCCTTCGGAGGGTTCATGGATTTAAAAAAAATTCGCTATAAAGGCGACTTGGAAGACACAAAAATACTTTTTAATGTGTACAAAGTACAGCAGATCATTAAATCTCACGAAGAGATACTCAAGGAGCACATAACTTTTCGGGACAAACTTCTTGCTGATTCTGTACGCCTCACCCCGACAATTTCACCACGCATCTATAAGATAATTGAAGCAGTTAAAAAAGATTTTGGACTTAAACAAAAGATCGAGTTCTTTTCTCTTAGAGATAATTCCTACAATGCATTTGCCTTCAAACAGAAAAATATTATTAGTGTGGTTTTCACTTCTGCCTTGCTTGAGAATTTTGATGATGCAGAGATCAAATTTGTGCTGGGACACGAGCTCGGACATATTGTTTATGATCACAATAAATTGCTCCTGCTCTATAATCCTGATAAGAAAAGCACTACCTTTCTGCCGATCCTTGCAGAGAAAAAATTCCTTACATGGCAGAAAAAAGCGGAAATAAGCTGCGACCGCGTCGGACTGATGGCGTGCAAAAAATATGAAGTTGCAGTACAGAGTTTATTGAAAATATCTTACGGACTGACCGAGAAAAATCTTAACTTCAACCTTCCTGAACTCATGAAGCAGCTCGACGATCTTGCAAAATCAGAATATATGGCGGAGCTGAGTACTTCCAGCCATCCCCTTCTTCCTGTTCGTCTCAAAGCAATCGAACTCTTCTCAAACTCGAACCTTTTCAAAAAAAGCGGTAAACTCACCGGCGAAGAACTACATGCAAAGACCGATGAACTCATTTCATTAACAAAGTTTTACCCTCGCACAAAGATCAGAGAGATGATGATGAAGCTCGTTGCCGCCGGAGGTATCTCCATGATCGCTTCCGATAAAGAGATAAACCTGGAAGAGATAAAAAGCCTGGTAAAGATACTCGCTGATGTCTTTACAGATGATCCTGAGCAAGAAATCATATACGATAAAGATAAAGCCCTCAAACAGCTGGAGACATCCGAGAAATATCTTAAGCAGCACGCTACAGACATGGACAGATATTACACACTCCACTTTCTGACTCTCATCTCACTCTCAGATGGAAAATTCACAAAAACCGAAAAAGAAGTGCTCATGAATATTGCAGAATCCATAGGGCTTTCTAAGGATGATGCTATGGATGTGGTGTGGAAAACCCTCCAACAGAACGGCATTACCATCGATGTGCGATTGAACGAAATCGCGCAGAATGTACAGGAGCATTACGCAGATTATTTAAAGGAATAAAATAACAGTATGAGGTGTGTATGATGAAAAAATTACTATTTGTGGTAGTGGTTTTATTATTTTTTACTTCACTGTATGCCGAGAACCTTTCTACAATGTCTACTGATGAAAAGGTAGACTCCATTTATGTGCTTCAAAAGAAGATGTATAAGGATGTGAAAGATCAACCCCTGGAAAACAAAAAATATGGAATCGAATTCAATTTTCTTAGATTAATTTTCTTTGGAAGTGATATTGATTACTTAAATCATTCACTGAGCGGGAGTTTTTCTCTTTTCTTTCCAAAAAAGAAAGTAGAAATTGCATTCCCCTTTTTCTACTCCGAACCAACTGTAAAATGGCATGATGATTATTCACAGGATTGTTCTCTACGCCAAATTACACTTGATTGCCACTATCGTAAGTTTCTTGGTAATTCATTGAACAAATTCTATATCGCAGGTTTTGTCAGATACGCAAATCTCAAAGGATATGAAGGTGAAAGTTGGATAAAAGGTAAAGATGATGATTCTGAAATGTCTGCTGAAAATAAGATCGGGATCGGAATCAGTGTTGGATACAGAGTTTTTTCATATGCTGGATTTTATTGGGGTTCAAGCTTGAATGTCGGCAAGTATATCATAGGAAAAAATAATAGGTTTCGCAATGAGTTCCTGTATGATAATGACAGTGAGATAATTTATAATATTGAATTCTTCAAGTTCGGTTATGCATTTTAGATAAATTCTTCTTTTTCATTTTGCACTTTAGCCCTCCTGAAAAGGAGTAAGAAAATAACGTTTCAAATCTCTTGACGTGTATTCACTTATGCGTCATTAGTTCATCTTACTAAATAAATTGCACATTGCCCAATAAAGGTCAAGGAGCACACAGCAGAGATGAGTTACCGTGATGATTATCTCTATTTAAGAGAGAAGTTCGAACAGAAAGCAGAATTTATTACACTCAAGAAATTCCGCATGAACATCCTGAACACTTCTTTTGAATCCTATAATTATGACATTCTCCCGGGTGAAGAGCATTATCATTGCCAGACTCATGACATAAGTTTTGAGGAATCCTATTCATTAGACAGCAAAATTACAGCTCCCCATCTTGACGAACTCCTGCGAATTGATGATTCACGTATTGAAGAAAATATTTTTTTTACGTACCCGATATTAAAACCTTTTACGATCAAGAAATCAAAAGAGGTCATTATACTGCTGCATGGACTTAATGAAAAGAGCTGGGAAAAATACCTACCATGGGCACACAAGCTTGTCGAATATACAGGTAAAACTGTGATACTTTTCCCAACTGCATTTCACATGAACAGGGCACCTAAAAAATGGGCTGACCCAAAATTCATGAGCAGGTTATCTAACGAGCGGAAGAAATTTTACCCTAAAGTGACGAACTCCTCTTTTGCTAATGCTGCGCTAAGTACACGCCTGCAATTCCTTCCGCAGCGTTTTATCTGGTCCGGGCTGCAAACCTACTATGATATTCTGCAACTTATAGATCAAATACGCGCTGGTGTTCATCCTCACATTCACAAAGATGCTCAGATCGATTTTTTTTCTTATTCGGTTGGTTCATTCTTGGCAGAGATTATAATGATGACGAACGAGAATAACTATTTTGAGAACTCAAAACTATGCATGTTCTGCGGTGGTCCGCTTCTCAACAGGATGTCACCGGCTTCCAAGTATATTCTGGACAGTGAAGCAAATGTGGCGATCTATTCTTTCTTCATCGAACATCTTGAAGTGGAGCTGAAGCGAGACAAACGGCTTGCACATTATTTCAGCGATCTGCATCATATAGGAAAATATTTCAAGAGCATGCTTGATTATAATAAGATGATCACATTCCGGGAAAATCGTCTGAAAAAAATCGCAAAACGTATCTCAGCCTTAGCGCTTCACAAAGATGAAGTTGTTCCTTCCATCGAAGTTGAGCTTTCTCTGCATGGGCATAATAATAAAATTCCAATCAAAGTGAAATCCCTTGACTTCCCCTATCCCTATGACCATGTAATCCCATTCCCTGTCACAGAAAAATATGAAAAAGAAGTTGATAAATGTTTTACAAGATCCATGAAATTTATTGCATCACAGTTAAAATAGAATCGGAGAATGCATGATAAAAAATTTTGATGAACTTCTTGATAAGGTGAAGAAACATCCGCCGAAAAGAGTTGTCATTCCTGCTGCCCACACGATGTCTGCTGTTTACTGTGCTACGCTGGCGAAAGAAGAAGGCATCGGAGAATTTCTTCTTATAGGGGATAAAGCACAAATCATTGATTATATTTCCATATCGGAAGAAAGTATGATCGATGCATTCGAGATCATCGATGAAAGCGATCCTGAAAAATGTATTGAGCTTGCTGTGAACGCAGTTATAGACAACAGAGCAGACCTTATTTTAAAAGGTGCAAGCACGACCGGACAACTCATGAAAGGAGTGCTCAACAAAGAAAAGGGTCTCCAAACAGGCAATATTCTCAGCGACGTGCTCGTCATTGAAACTGATGAACGGCTCACACTTATGACGGATGGCGGCATTGTGCTCTATCCTGGTGTGAATGAGAAAATTTCTCTTATAAATAATGCGGTTGCAGTTGCACATAAACTGGACAATCCGTGCCCGAATGTTGCACTCCTCTGTGCATTAGAAGTTGAGAATCCTAAGATGCCCCCAACTGTTGATGCTGCGGAAATCACAAGGATGTATAAATCAGGCAAGATAAAAGGTTGTGTGGTCGAAGGTCCTCTTGCACTTGACGTCGCAGTGTCGGAACACGCAGCAAAGATAAAGAAGATCGATTCCCCGGTCGCAGGCAAAGCTGATATTCTTATTATGCCATATATAGAAGCGGGAAATATTTTCGGCAAAGCAATGACCTATTACGCCCATCTGCGCGTTGCTCATGTGATCATGGGCGCGAAGGTTCCAATCCTTATCACCTCGCGTGCGGATGATGCCTGGACAAAACTGCACTCAGTCGCCCTCGGAATTATGTGCACATAAAAGGAGTCATAATGGCACGAATCGGATTAACGTATGATGATATTTTACTCATTCCTAATTATTCGGAAGTACTGTCCCGTCAGGATGCAGACCTTTCCACAAGAGTGACAAAAAATTATAGGATCAAACTTCCCCTTCTTTCTGCAAATATGGACACCATCACCGAGTATGAAATGGCAAATGTGCTTAGTGGATTTGGTGGACTCGGTATCGTACACAGGTTCTGCTCGATAGAAGAAGAATCAAGTATTATAGAACGGCTTCGGCTTGCAGAGAATCCATTACGTGCAGCATCAATCGGCGTTACCGGTGAAAATAAAGATCGCTTGAAAGCTCTGATCGATGCAGGTGCCCAGATCATTTGTATCGACATCGCACATGGACATCACAAGCTCATGGCAGACACGATCAATATGTGTAAAAAATTCAACGTGGACATCATTGCCGGCAATATTGCAACTGCCGAAGCTGCAAAGTTCCTATGTGAAAACGGTGCTGATGCAGTAAAAGTAGGTATCGGACCCGGCTCGATGTGTACGACCCGTATTAATACCGGTTTTGGAGTACCTCAGGTAACTGCTATCGAGGATGTTTGTAGTGTTGCCAAAGAATTTGATATCCCTGTCATTGCAGACGGTGGCATACAAAATTCCGGTGATGTTGCCAAGGCGATTGCAGTCGGTGCAGATTCAGTTATGATCGGTGCACTGTTTGCAGGCTGCAAGGAGACGCCGGGAACAATCTATAAAGAGGGTAATTTCCCGAATTATCATTTGTATAAACGATATCGCGGTTCCGCCAGTCTTGAATCCAAACAGCTGCGCAATGATGAGAAGCGTAATGTCGAAGGCGTCAGTACCACGATCGATTACAAGGGACCGGCAAAATATGTGATCCGCAATATCGAGGACGGACTTCGCTCTGCTTTTTCCTATGCAGGCGCATCGAACATCGATGAATATCATCAAAAAGTTACTTATATTCAAAAGCACAATAAAGATATCCGAAAAGTATAATCTATGAACATAACCATACTCGCCCTCGGCAAGAATAAGGATGAGTATATCTCACTTGCAGAAAACGAATTCCTCAAACGTCTTTCAGGTTTTTGTTCACTTGCGATTGAAACAATACCCACACCAAAGCAAAGAAAAAATCAACCTATAGAGAAGATAAAAGAAATAGAGGGAAAAACGATATTGGCAGCACTCCCCGACCAATGCTATATCATCGCTCTGGATGAAAGCGGGAAAGAATTTACTTCGAAGAATTTTGCAAGACACCTTAATAAAATACTCGTCTCTTATAACAAACCGCTCTATTTTATTATCGGTGGTCCCTATGGATTTTCACAGGAAGTGAAAGACAGAGCAGATGAGCTTCTTTCATTGTCACAACTCACCTTTACCCATCAGATGGTACGCATTATCCTTCTTGAACAGATATACAGGGCATTTACTATTTTGAAGGGAAAGAAGTATCATTATTAGAGACCTGTGAAAAACTTGCCTTTATTTACGCAAGTTGATTTTTTTACTCTTGAATAAAAAAAAAGAAATGAGTGATCATGGATACTAAGCAACTTATAAAAGCAGCAAAAGAAGCTTCAATACATTCATACTCACCTTACTCAAAATATAAAGTTGGAGCTGCCTTGCTTACAAAGAATGGAAAAATTTACACCGGAACCAATATCGAAAATGCATCCTTTCCTGCAGGCATGTGTGCGGAAAGAGTTGCCCTGTTTGATGCTGTGAAGAATGGTGACACAGAACTCGAATCACTTGCCATCTATGCGGAAGGTGAAAATTATCCCTTCCCCTGCGGAATCTGTCGGCAAGTTGTTTCCGAGTTTACAAGGGACATTAAAATCATAATTGCTAAGAGTGAAAATGATTATGTTATTAAAAATATTTCCGAACTTCTACCTGATACTTTTGAATTTTCCATATAAATGAAGGAACAGAAAGCATCAGGTCGGTAAAATTGTGAGGTATGATTATTTTAATTGATTGTAATCTTCAACTTTTCTGAATCGTATTAAGAAATTAATAATAGCAATATTGGTTACCACAACAATCAAAAATGATACGATTTGATAAAGGTGAGTTGATCCAATTGTAGCGCCTGATATAATGAACCTGCTATAAAATATCGATCCAATTACTTTTAAAAGCAAACCCAGTCCATATCCAAAAATCGCTACTTTTACCGGCAATTTCAAAGAATAAATATCATCTGATAATAATTTATAAAATTCTGATAAGAAAAATAAAACGGATAGAGAATTAAGAATTCTGGCTATGCTGAATAATATTCTTCTTGTAAAATCAATGTTGCTTAAAAATCCAAAAGGCAACTTTGTTATAATTATTATACCTGTAAATATGATCATGCAGATCAAAGAAATTCTCATTTGATTACTGCGGACAGGAAATTCTTTCAAGAACAGATAAGCGAACAAGATGATCGTGCAGCTGGCAACCAACCAGAGAATAGATAAGAGCCCATTTACATAAATATGTTTACCCACTAATGGGAATACGGCATATACAACCTTATAAAATATATTGTATGATATGCCGATTATGAAAAGTAAAGAAGCTTTATTTAGATTCATCATTTCTCCCTTAAATTATCGTCAAGCCAATTGAGAATTCTCTCTCCGGATATCATAACTGCTCCCATCTGGCAGTGTTCTTCTGCACCTTCCTGCTCTGTGAAAAGCATGAATTCTTTGGGACATTCCAGTGCTTCGTACAATTCCGCTGCTTGCCCCGGCAGATCCTGATCACCTTCCGAATCAACGACAAGCATGGTACACTGTATCTTTTTTGCAACATCTCTCATGTTGTACGGTCTGAGCATTCTAATTAATTCACTTGGAGATTTTGTTCCGAATGTGTACATACCGTTCGCAAAGAAAAATTCAATATCCACATTCTGTTTCATTATTTCTACAGTTTCTTTGTCAAACTGCAAGCTCGCATCGTGATCCACGACGATCTTTTCCGTGTCAGGTGGAAACTTTCTTATCATATTTTCATAGAAATCATATATCCCGCCATTAGCCACACACACTTTAAGGCGGTGCTCATAAGCAGCAGCTCGTGGTGCAAAGTAGCCGCCAAAACTTATTCCGATCAGCCCGATCCTATCAGGGTCAACTTGCGGCATCTCCAGAGCGAAATCCACTATAGGAGTTACAACACTTTCCCAGTTTGGTCGGAATGGAATTTTCTGATCACGTATCACAAGTCCCTGACCTGGTCCCTCGAACAGAAGACAATTATACCCGCGTTCCACTGCGATGGCTCCTATCTCAAAATATAACTCTTCAGCAGTACCATCGAAACCACTGTGGATTATAATAAGAGGTCTTTTTGTTTCTGTATCGTCTGCCAGCAAAAGGTATCCGGGTAACGTCGTTCCTTCAAAAGGAATCTTTACAGTTTTGATAGGATGCTTAGAGAATATAGCTCCTTTCTGAAAGCAATCCTGGCTCTTTCTGTAAGTTTCAAGAATGCGCGGATCTTCCGGATCAGAGACAAGAAAGAAGCCGGCAGCTCTGTAGTAATTTGAACAGCGGAAATAAACTTCTTTAGCGCTTTGCTCATGCCCTCCGGCCAAGAATTTATCAGCTGCTTTTTCTAGACGCTCTGCCGTATCTGTCCATTCCCTGTGCCAGCTTTCGTTGTTTGACTCCTCTATCCGGTAAGCAGTGCGGAGGCATTCTGCTATATCCGCACCGCCAGTGCTGCTGTAGCCCATGGTCCTGAGTAGTTGAAAAGAATATTGGTGATCATCGAAAATGAGTTCTACAGCTTGGAAATTTGCACTAAATAATACTACACTCGCAAGTACTGAAACCAGAAAGATAGATGTCTTTTGTTTTATATTCATATTATTCGCCTTTATCGCATTCCCTAGCTGGGTCTTGTGAACGAGAATTTTAGAGGGCATTTCCTGTTGAGGTGTAATAGAGCATATCAATTTTCATATTGAGCTCCTTCTCATTTCTTATTAACAGTGTATTATGAGCCAACAATTGGGCATATTTCTATTGAGGAATGCCGTTTGACTTAGGATATTTTCTTTATTAAAAACATCCTTTTTTGATTGAAAATGAGAAGTATTTAATGTCAAATAAATCGGAAATATAATTCCCGTGCTTTATAAGAGTTTTCGGACAGATTAACTTGCGTCCTCAAGCTAAGCTTTCAGCTTGATTGGTTGATCTTCAGTGATTTTCAATACCTACTTTTGTAAGGGTTGAAATAAAAGAGCTACTTGCTGCAATAGGGATAACGTCTTGCCATTCACTAGCGCTGGGCTAAACCTCTGATTTAATGCTCAGCGTGTCCCGCATCCAGTGCAATGGCTGTTAGAAATAGAAAAGGATTAATAAACTATCCCAAGTAACAGGACCGCTGCACTTTACAGTTGACCCCCCGATTCTCTAAATACCTCTCGACCTTATCTCGACACCCTTCTATGCGACCAACAAATTCAGGAGGACTTATACCAAATTCAGAATAACGGCCATCAAGCACCAGCCGTGTCACCGCAGTACAGGTATAGCCTGTTGTCCGGGCCATGGAAAGAACCCCAGTTTGAGGATCGTATTCATCGTAAAGGTCGTAGGTATATGTGGTGGGTATTTCGTCCTCCAAGCCAGAGATTACAAGCCTCATGACGGTGATATCTACCTCACCTGGTTTGTATTTCCAAATCGAAGAGAGCAACGATGCTGTCAGATCAATCGGTCGTACCGAAACACCCTCCACTATAATTGGATTTATATCAAGGAAACCAGCTTCTAATAAGATACGCATCTGGTCGACATGCCCAGGATAGCGCAGAGTTTTCTCGAACATATTAGGAATATTCATTGTACGGATCAGAGTTCTAAGCCCGTCTGAGTTAAGGCATGCCATTGTGCCGATCTTATCAAGGTCGATAGTCATGGTTTCGGAGAGCATTGGACTCACAACTAAGTTACCATCCACAACCATTCTACCGGAACCAGCATATTCCTCTAAAACCTCGAGAACAGGAAATGGCGATTTGTACTCCAAGGGTGCGTTCCTCGACTTTGGAATACCACCCACGTAGCACTCGTAACGATTAACTTTCATTTTCCTTGCATGATCGCCCAGAATAATATTGGCCAACCCTGGAACCACTCCGCAGTCAACAATGGCAGTAACACAATTCTCTTTTGCTAAGTCGTCCAGACCAAATGGATCCTCTTCGAAATACGAGATATCAACGATGTTTTTGCCTTCGCGAATGACCCTTTCAAGCATTGAGTATCCCATGTAGCCGGGCACGGTTCCTATCACAATATCCGCATTTTCAATGGCCCGAGATACTCCTTCCTCTGTGGAGAGATCCTCAACTTGGATCAAAATGGGATGTTTATTGGCCAGGTTTTCCAAGACTTCCTGGTTGACGTCTACAGATTTAACCTCACAGTTGGGATCCTTACACAAATCGATTGCCATATACTTACCCACTGCCCCACAGCCCAAGATTACTATCCTGTTCAATATGGAAACCTTCTCTTTCTAACTATGTACTAACGCGCCAACAGGTGTGATAACATACTTATATCCAATCTTCATTACATTTCCGTATTTAGTATTTAAAAAACTAAATGAATGATATTGTCTATAAAATTATTGTCAATAAAACTCTCCCTATACCTCTTCTCCAATAGGATCGTATCTGACTGTGCTGGAGCAGAAAAGACCTATGCTCTTTCTAAACGTTATTGTAAAATTCTTGATGAGTTCACAAAACATAACCAGCACAAATCCAAAAATGAATGGCTCGGTTATAAGAGTATCTTAGTTATAATTCTAGATGTCTATTTGTTCTCTTCAGATAGCGGGGCCATCAAGGATGTTACTATTCGATTTATGTCCTCTCGTGTCCAACCTTTGGATTCCAGCATGTTTTGTGCATCTTGGAGCGAATCTTCGATCGCTACATTTACATATAGTCTCGGCAGTTCTGTGTTGAGACTGACCACATTCGATTTCGTAGCATATGCCATCACCTTACCGAGTTTGTTTTTCGTTGATTGACGATAGGCGAGAATCTGATCGGGTTCTTTGGCAGTAATCACACGAAGCCGGCCGATGTACGTAATCTGCTGTTCCAGAACTTCGAACTCCCATGCTTGCGCATCCCACCCCTGTGGCTTCGACGTAGACATGAAGCCGCCGAGTTTTCCGGCGTATAGCTTTAGAACCCAGTACTTACCAACTGGAAGATGCTTGACAATGTACTCCTCTTGGTTTGTCATAAGAGGAATACTGTATTGTTTCATGCTAGGAAATTTTTTGCCCAACAAAAGCCAGAAATGCTCGGGATGGTCTGTCCATTGTGGCACTGGTTCAACCAGAAAGGAGCCCACTACGGTTCCCTCACCCACGCCCATTTCATTAGGTGTAGAAGGGGTGTCAAGGAGAGAGGTCGCGCATCCCCCTCCAAAAACTAACACAAGAACAGTAACTATCAGATACAAACCGAATTTTTTAAACGCCATTGTGCTCAAGCTCGTTAACATATTGATCCTCCTAAGAGCCGAATTGTGTATTAACACGCAGACTTGCGTGATAATATCCTTGTTAATAGTTTTTATACTATACATGCAATTAATTATTCAATTACGAATCCATCAATGAAATAAAATAACACCTTATTACTCTGTCAACTTTTTCACAAAAACATTTACAGGAATTTGCAGGGCTTTTTGCTTCATGCAATCAATGCAAGCGAGCAAATATAATGAAAGAAGAATCGCCTCTCAAACGCGCTCTCG
>JAGHCS010000257.1 GCA_021160355.1 Candidatus Cloacimonadota bacterium | reverse complement strand
GATTATACAGTAAAGGGTGTGAAGAAAGAGCAAAAATCAGTTGCTCCTTTTCCTCCGTTTATTACAAGCACCCTGCAGCAGGAAGCATCAAAATTGCTTGGATTCTCCATAAAAAAAACTATGCAGATCGCACAACAATTATATGAAGGCGTGACATTGCATGGTCGAAACACAGGTCTTATTTCGTATATGAGAACTGATTCTGTGCGGATTTCCGATAAGGCAAATTTTCAGGTAAGGAAATATATAAAGGATTCATTTTCTGAAGAATATTTGAATTCCTATATTCGCAAATACAAAAATAAGAATAAAGCTCAGGACGCTCATGAAGCTATACGCCCCACAAATTCTTTCACCACACCGGATTCAATCAAAGAATATCTGTCAAAAGAGCAATTTAAGTTGTACAATCTCATATGGAAACGATTTGTAGCCACACAAATGTCTAATTCACAGCTGGAAAATATCACAGCTCAAATCCAGGCAGAAAAAGGATTGTTTGAATCTCAGGCAAGTAAAATACTTTTTGACGGATTTCTAAAAATCTATCCAAATGTTCCGATAAAAAATATCAAAGAAACCTTTCCGGATCTTGCACAAGATGATGTGATCGAATTGCTGAATCTTTATAAAGAACAGCATTTTACCCAGCCCCCTGCGCGCTACACAGAAGCTTCGCTCGTTAAAAAACTCGAACAGGAAGGTATTGGACGTCCAAGTACCTATGCACCAATTATTTCTACTTTAATGCAGAGAAAGTATGTCACGCTGCAAAAAAAGAAATTCTTCCCGACTGAACTTGGAGGAACTGTAGAAACATTTCTCATTGATAAATTTGAAGATTTCTTTAATGTAAAATTTACTGCAGACATGGAAAATAAGCTTGATAACATCGAAAATGGAGAACTGAACTGGGTAGAGATCCTTGAAAAATACTATGAAAATTTTATCAACCATCTGGATAAAATAGATATTTCCAAAGAAAAAAAGAAATACGAGCAAAAAACTGATATCATGTGTGATAAATGCGGATCTCCGATGATCATCAAGTACGGAAAATATGGCAAATTCCTTGCCTGTTCTGCTTTTCCTAAATGTAAAAATGTGAAATCTCTTGATGAGAATGAGAAAATAGTTGAGGAAGAAACTGATGAAAAGTGTCCAAAGTGTGGTGGTAGGATATTATTAAAGAACGGCAAGTTCGGCAAATTCTATGCGTGTGAGAATTACCCGAAATGCAAATTTACTAAACCTTTTACAATTGGAATTAAATGTCCTCAATGCGGTGGCGAACTTATCGAGAGGAAAGGCAAGCAGAATAAAACTTACTATACATGTTCCAATTATCCTACATGTAAATTTATAACAAATAAAAAACCCGTTGCTCTAAAATGTCCTGATTGCGGAGCAGAATCCATGTTTGAAAAACCTTCACGAAGGAAGGTTAAAACACTTGTCTGCGAAAAATGCGGTAAAGAACTTGTCTCATGAAATATTCAGAGGTTTTTGTTTCAGGAATTAAAAGCATTTTATCGCATAAATTACGTTCATTTTTGACGCTGGCAGGCATAATGATAGGTGTGGCAGCAGTAACCACAATGTTTTCCTCAGTCGAGGCAATGAAAAATCTTATTGAAGAAACGATCAGTTCTCTCGGGTATGATAATGTGATCGTGCTCTATTCAAAATATCCTGATACCAGTAATGATAAGTTAAAAAAGTATAATACTGTAAAACGCTTCCAACAAATTAATTACAGTGATTATGAAGCACTAAAGGGAAATCTTGATAATATTCAATATATTTATCCTACTATTGATGATCAGCGAAATACGATCATTAATGGAAAGAAAAGCCAGATTCGCTTAAAAGGAGTGCATAACACTTTTTTTGTAGAAAAAAATTATTTTATTGCGGACGGTAGAGACTTTAATATTATTGAATCACAAAATGGTGAAAATGTCTGTGTACTTGGGCAAACATTGAGTAGCAAACTTTTTCCCAAAGGCAATGCGATTGGACAATATATCTCAATAGGGGATATACGGATAAAAATCATTGGAGTTGTTGATTATAAATCCAATGAAAGCAGTTTTGCACAAGGGAATGAATGGGAGAGAAGGCTTGCACTTGAGTCCTGTTATGTTCCGACAAGATTTGCAGCGAAATATCTTCGCCCAACAATGAATATTGATGTCATCTGGATAAAGGCAAACGAAGCTGAACTTGTTGGTGATGTGTATAATTCCGCAGTTCAAATTTTACGTTCACGCCATAATATGGCGGATGATGTGGGTATGAAAGATATCAGCAGCGTTATGCTTGAAGTCAGGCAGCAGGTGGATGAATTTCTGAAGAATTGGAATATTATTCTGCTTGCGATTTCCAGTATTTCGCTGTTTACAGGCGGCATCGGCTTATTCAGCATTTTACTCATTTCCATCACAGAACGCATGAAGGAGATCGGTATCCGTAAAAGTATCGGTGCAAAGAACAGAGATATTTTTTCCTATTTCCTGTTTGAATCGATCATTCTTGCACTCATCGGTGGTATAGTAGGATCTGGTCTAGCTCTGCTACTTATAGGAGCCCTCAGCTCTGCACTCAAGGTGGATGTTTCGTTTCCTATTATGGGTATTACGGTAGGACTGTCTTTTGCCATTATTGTGGGCTTGGTTTCCGGATTTTATCCCGCATACAAAGCATCGAAAATAGATCCGATCAAAGCAATTTTTTATACGGAGTAATAAAAAGTAGTGATTACAATTTTAGCAATTATTTTTCTGATTGGCATATTGGTTTTTGTGCATGAATTAGGGCATTTCATTGTAGCTCGACTCAATCGCGTAAAAGTTGAGAAATTCTCCTTTGGATTTGGACCAAAACTTCTCTCGTGGACTATAGGTGAAACCGAATATAGGATATCACTTATACCGCTTGGCGGTTATGTGAAAATGCTGGGTGAAAATCCAGATGAAGCATCCGACGAGGAACTGCTTGATACGAGGAGTTTCAAGCAGAAACATTGGTGGCAGAAAGCGCTTATCGCTTTTGGGGGACCGTTTGCAAATTTTCTTTTCGCAGTCCTAATCCTGACTCTTACATATTGTATAGGAATAAAAACTTATGATATAGCTCCGGTGATCGGTAGAATATCAGACGAAGCATATTCAGTCATTCCCCTTGAAAGCAAAGATGAAATAATCAGCATCGATGGTGTTCCGACACCCGGATGGACATCCATAATCGAGGAATGGATTAAAAACTCCCCTGAGATACGACAGATCACTTTCATAAGAAACGATGATACACTTCATGCCCAAACAGAGAATTTTTCTTATGAGTTTTGGTTTTCAGAAATTAAACCTCATGTTCCTGCTGTAATAGGGGATGTCTATTACGGATTGCCTGCATATCAGGCAGGTATGCAAAAAGGTGATATGATCATTCAAATTGAGGATACGGAAATCCATGACTGGTATGATTTGCATGATATCATAAAGAACAGCGCGGATCATCCTTTGCATTTTGTGGTACAAAGAGGAGATGAGGTGTTGGAAATGGATATAACTCCGCAAATCAATATTGAGCTTGATGAAAACTCAGGCATGATCGGTATCTCCCAAATTCTTGAACAAGAATACATTGAACGTTTCTCTGTTCCGACGTCATTAAAATATGGATTTCTTACTTCAATAGATATTATAGCTCGTTATTATAACGGGATTTCCAAACTTGTTCAGCACCCATCCCAGATTGGCAAAAGCGTGGGTGGACCTATTATGATCGCATCGCTTACAAGCCAGCAGGTGAAAGAAGGTGTCAGTGCATATCTCTCTTTCCTCGCAATGATCAGCATCATACTGATGATCGTGAACCTGCTTCCGATTCCTGTTCTCGATGGAGGAATGATCATATTTTCAATTATTGAAGGAATCAGGGGTAAATCGCTCAAATTAAGCACCCAGGCGGCATTTCAACGCATAGGTGTAGTAATTTTACTGTTTATCATGATTTTTGCTTTTTACAACGATATTTCGAGGTCTGTGGGGAGATATTTCTCTCTTAAGCGTTCCAATACCCCTGCATCTATAGAACAACAAGAGTAAAATGAGTCTGAAATTCTCATTAAACATTCAGGATTCAGCTACATCAGCAAGAACTGGAGAACTCACACTTCCGCACGGCAAGGTAAAAACTCCTGTTTTCATGCCAGTAGGAACACTCGGCACAGTGAAGGCAATGTCACCAGGGGAACTAGAGAATATCGGATTTGATATAATTCTTGGAAATACTTACCATTTATATCTACGTCCCGGTGATGAGCTTATAAAAAACGCAGGCGGTCTGCATTCTTTCATTAACTGGAACAGAAATATACTCACAGACAGCGGCGGCTTTCAGGTGATGAGTTTACAGCAGTTCAGGAAGATCACAGAAGAGGGCATTGAATTTCAATCGCACATTGACGGAAGTTTTCATTTATTCAGTCCGGAGCGGGTTATGGAGATTGAGCACAATCTTGGAGCAGATATCATTATGGTTTTGGACGAGTGTGCACCTCATCCTTGCACAAAAGAATATGCAAAGGAATCCGCAGAAATGTCACTTCGCTGGGCTGAGCGTTGTAAGTTCAAACATGAGCAGCTTGGTGGAGAGCAATCGTTATTTGGGATAGTTCAAGGAAGTATTTATGATGATCTGCGGGAAGAAAACGCAAAAAATCTTATCAGTATTGATTTTTCCGGCTATGCCATTGGCGGTTTAGCTGTGGGTGAAAATAAGGAGGATATGCTACGAATTGTTAACCTGATGGATAAAATTCTGCCAAAAGAAAAACCGAGATATCTTATGGGTGTTGGAACACCACTCGATTTGCTTGAGAATATCGAGCGAGGTGTTGATATGTTCGATTGTGTGATGCCCACGCGTCATGCAAGGAACGGGCAGGCTTTTACAAGAGATGGCAGACTTACTGTACGAAATGGAAAATACAAAGAGGATTTCCGTCCCATTCAGGAAGATTGTAATTGTTATGCTTGCAGGAATTTTTCAAGAGCGTACATTCGTCATCTTATTAATGTGAAAGAAATACTTGGTGTCAGATTAACGACCATGCATAATTTGACTTTTTATAATACTCTGATAAAAGAAATCCGGGAATCGATCAATAACAACAATTTCTCGGAATACAAGAACAATTTTATCGAACGATATATTCGTTCCGATGAAGGGAATTTAGAATGAAAAAAACAAAGATACTCTGGATAGATGATGAAATACAGATGCTTAAACCACATATTATTTTTCTTGAAGAAAGAAATTACGAAGTGGTTTCCGCATCCAACGGAAATGACGGAATAGCACTCGTCGAAGAACAAAACTTTGACATTGTTCTTCTGGATGAGATGATGCCGGGGCTCGACGGACTGGAAACTCTTGTGCAGATAAAGAAGCTCAACGAAAGTCTACCGATAGTAATGGTTACTAAGAATGAAGAAGAAGGTTTGATGAATAAAGCGATCGCACAACAGATAACGGATTATATTATCAAACCGATCAACCCAAACCAGGTGCTGATGTCCATTAAGAAAATATTAATGTCAGAAGAAATCCGAAGAAACAGAACCGGTGAGGAGTATGCTGAATTTTCAGCAAAACTTAATCAAAAGCTCTTCACCGAACCGAACTGGCAGGATTGGATAGATATTTATCGTTCACTTGCAGAATGGGACTTAAAGCTCGATCAGCTCTACTATGAAGATATTATGCAGATGCATTCCTACGAGAAGAAAAATTGCAACATCGAGTTTTCCAACTACATAGCTGCGCATTATGAAGAATTTCTTACAGAATCAGCTGGACCTGTGCTTTCTCCTGATATTGTACGGAAATATGCAGCTGACAGGCTCTACACGAAGAAAGTCGTATATTTTGTTGTTCTTGATTGCCTGCGCCTTGATCAATTCATGGTTTTCAAACCTTTTATTGAAGAACTTTTCAACATGAAAACGGATTACTATTATTCCATTTTACCAACTTCAACACCATATTCCCGCAATGCAATTTTCGCAGGCATGATGCCGAATCGAATCGCAAAACTCTATCCGCAATTCTGGCGAAGCAGCAAAGAAATAGAGAGCAGTCTTAATAGGGACGAGCACTTTTTTATGGACGAGCAGCTCAAGAAAATGGATATTCCCATGCCACAGGGAAGCAAATATATAAAGGTACTGAATACTGAGGAAGGCGAGTATGTCACTAAAAAGATCCCTTCCTATAAAAAAGAGCGGCTGGTCATTCTTGTGTATAACTTTTTAGATCTGCTGCTTCATCACAGATTCAAGGACGAAGTGCTTCAGGAGATAATTCCTAATGACCGTGCACTGCGCTCGTTATCAAAGTTGTGGTTCTTAAATTCGCAGTTTTATCAAACACTCAAACTAATTGCCAAACAGGATGCGGTTGTCATACTGACAACAGATCATGGCTCTATTAAGGTCGAACATGCTACGAAGGTTATCAGCGATAAAGAAATCTCGTCAGGATTACGAGCCAAGCATGGTAAAAATATCACATGCAATGACAGGCATGTGATCAAAGTTTCTGATCCGAATAGATACGGACTTCCAATAGAAAATGTTGTGGAGAACTTCATTTTTGCAAAAGGTGATCACTATTTTGTGTATCCTACTGATTATAATGAGTATAAACGAAAATTCGACGGCACTTATCAGCACGGCGGTGTTTCTATGGAAGAGATGATACTACCTGTATCAATCTTAACGCCCAAAAAATAGCATGGTACGAGATTCATATTCATTGGAAATCACAAGCACTTCTGAGAAGGAAACTTCCCGGATTGCACGAGATTTTGCCAACCTGCTGAAGGGTGGTGATGTTGTGGCACTTATCGGTGAATTGGGGAGTGGTAAAACCTTTTTCGTGAAAAAGATTGCAGAAGAGCTTGGTTTTGATGGGTATGTCTCAAGCCCAACCTTTACCATTCTGAATATCTATGAAGCTTCGACCTATCTTTACCATTTTGATTTTTATCGGCTGAAAAATATCGAGGAAATTGAAAAGATAGGATTTTCCGACCTACTCATGGAAGAAGGCATCTTTTTTATTGAATGGCCCGAAAAAGCTGAAGAATTGCTCCCCGAAGAATATTTTAAAGTAAGAATTGACATTATAAATGCAACATACAGAAATTTAAGTATAAAGAAAATCGCAAAAAGCGAGGACGAAAAATGTCAAAATTGATGAAAAGCGTTTCAGGAATTCGCGGAATCGTTGGAGACTTTTTTACCACAGAGCTTGTGCTTTCCTTTGCAAAACGTTTCGGAGTTTTTTCAGGACGCGGAAGAGTGGTTGTCGGACGAGACTCCCGCACAACAGGAAAAATGCTTCTCAATGCTGTCTCGGCAGGTTTGATGTCAATTGGTGCGGAAGTGATCGATCTGGGAATCTGTCCCACGCCTACAGTACTTCTCGCGGTTGAGAACCTTGAAACTGACGGAGGTATTGCGATCACTGCGAGCCATAATCCGCCGGAATGGAATGCACTGAAACTCATTAACAAAACCGGCACTTTTCTGACACGAGCACTATCAAAAAAATTCTGGAATATCCCTGAAGATGAACTGGTCGATCTTGATTGGAGTCACACAGGTTCTTTCACTCAGTATGCTTTTGCGATAGAAGATCACATTAATGCGATTTTGAAACTTCCTCTAATTGCAGTAGATAAGATCAAAGAGAAAAATTTCAAGGTAGTGATAGATTCCACAAATGGAGCAGGTGGCTTGATGTCCCCGCAATTTCTCAGAGAACTTGGTTGTGAAGTCATAGAGTTGTATTCAGAAGCAAATGGGATGTTCTCACGTGTCGCAGAACCTGCAGCTCAAAATCTTGGAGTTCTCGAAGCAGAAGTTATAAAACACAAAGCTGATATCGGCTTCGCAACAGATCCCGATGTGGATAGATTATCAATTGTGACAAATAAAGGAAAAGCGCTTGGCACAGAATATACACTCCTGCTGGCTGAGAAATATGTACTCTCACGAAAGAGAGGAAACATCGCAACAAACCTTTCCTCATCCATGGCTTCCGATGTGATTGCAAGAGAAAACGGAGTTAAGATTTTTCGATCTCCTGTTGGAGAGATAAACGTCGCAGAAGCAATGATAGAACATAATTGTGTGATAGGCGGCGAGGGTAATGGAGGTATTATTCTGCCCGATCTTCATTTCACTCGTGATGCTCCTCTTGGTATGGCGCTCATCCTCTCATACATGGCAATTTCAGGAAAAACAATCTCTGAACTGGCAGAAGAGATTCCGAAATATTACATCTACAAAACCAAACTGAATATCTCTGAAAACACTAATTTTGATAAAATAAAAAAACGCATCGTTCAAGATTATTCTCATAAAAGACTTGATATGCAAGACGGCATCAAAATTATTGATCCTGAGTTTTGGATACATATAAGGAAATCCGGAACAGAACCGATCGTGCGAATTATTGCAGAAAGCAGCTCTGAAGATGAGTCAAAAAAACTGTGTGAGGATATTATTCAAAAATATTTTGGGTAAGAAAAATGAAACTTATCGGCAGGTTGACATGAAGAATTTCTCGCAAAGACGCAAAGGTAAGATGAAGAATATATTCTTTGAGAAAAGATAGCCATCGGTTTCTGAAACTTCCTTATTAGATATGATTCAGAAAAATAAATTTAGTGCTCTTCTTTTTTTAATTCGTGTATTTTCGCCTGCCCCTTTGAATTTGTGCTTTTTTATTCAACTGGGGTGTTAATTCACCTACCTCAGCGTAGCGG
>JAGHCS010000027.1 GCA_021160355.1 Candidatus Cloacimonadota bacterium | reverse complement strand
TTTTTCATAATAAACCTTATACGAAAGTGAAGGCGTAAAGAATTTCTGTCAAATTTTATCTTACTTCCTATTCTACCTCAGCTTTACAACCTTCCCGATATGTTCATCATCATTATCAATTTTATAGAAATAAACTCCACTCTTTACGTCGTTTCCGCTTCCATCTTTCCCATCCCAAACTAATTCTTGCATTCCCAAACTGGGGTTTGGGAACGAGGAGATGGGGAGTGTGCGGACTAGTTGCCCTTTTATATTGTATATATTAATCTGTGATAATTTGTGTTCATTCGTGGTTAATGAAAAAGATAGTGTTGTCGAGGTTGAGAAGGGATTGGGATAAGCAGAAAAAGAAATAATAATTGGAATTTCATTATCAACAGATATTGAATCGGTCGTAATTTCTATAACTTCTGATGGAGGACTAAATCCTTGCTCGTAAACGGATTTTATATAATATGGATAGGTTGTATAACTCTGCACAAGGGAATCACAAAAGCTTGTATATGGTGATCTTGCCAAAAGTTCATCATCCCTGAATATTGAATAAGCATAATTTCGTTCATTTGCCGGTTGCTCCCATGTAAGATTTACCCCGTGAGAATCTACTGAAGCATTGAAATTAATTGGTGGATCAAAAGAATAAGGTGGATGATATTGTCCCAAACGTTGAAAATCATACTGGTATGTTTTCCACTCAATTTGTAAGGGATCATAAGGAACCTCCAGATCGTAGGCATAGATCCAAATACTATCTATATTCATATCATTTGATAACACCGTGATGTCTAAGTTACCATCAAGATTTACATCACCGAAAATGCCGCTGTTGGAAGTTGTAAAGCCATAGGGTCGCAAGGGGAAATTATCAATCTCTTCCCCGTTATAATGAATTCCTTTAAGATAACCTACTAAAGGAGTTCCAGATTCTGCTAAATTTGAATCAAATATTATTTCTTTTTCAGGTGTTGAATCAATATTCCCAACAATAATTGGACCATAGACCCCCCCTAATGTATAATACGGTGAATTTGAAAAATTTGTCCCATCTACATTATAAATAAATATTGTTTTTTCTGTACCACTTGTATTAAGACAACTGCAAAGTATTTCTAAATTTCCATCATTGTTAATATCAGCGACAGTTGGTGGGCACGTACCAATATCTGGGAAATTATTGGGCCATCCTGGCATAACAGAGCCATCATATTTATAAACATATAATCCCGTCTTATCAGGTGTTCCATAATCATCAGATGCAGGTACGATTATTTCTAAGTAACCATCTCCTGTAATATCTGCGAGTACAGGGGCTACTCTTTCATAGTTTGCATCTCCATTATAAGCCAATTGTGGCCAGCCATTCATAATAGTGCCGTTCGGTTTCAATACATACAAATTATGATCTAATGCAGCGCATACGATCTCAGTAATTCCATCATTGTCCACATCGCCAATAGCAGGGGGGCATGCTACCCCTCCATCAATATAGAAAGGATAGTTGTCAGAAAAATAATCGCCGTATAAAGTTACAACATATAATCCACAAGGATTACTATAATCACAACTCCCCCATAGTATTTCTTTATTTCCATCACTATCTAAGTCGTAAGCAACTGCAGTAGTAAGTATTCTTGAAATATAATTATAACTTCCAAAGTGATTAGGCCAACCATTGATATTATTACCATCCCTGTCTAAAATATATATCCACCCGTTTCTAGTTGTTTGAATTATCTCCAGGTATCCATCATTAGTAACATCTGCAAAAGACATCGTTTGCTGTGCTTCTCTAGGTGTATATGCTGTCCATAACAACTCACCGATATAATTAAGAGCATACGTTCTATTATAAATGGATACTACAATCTCAAGATAAGAATCATCATTAATATTAAGTACTCCAGGACCTCTATCAATACCGAATTGTGTATCTAATATATCATTATATGGAAATCCGGGGAGCTGAGAATAATCTGCATACAATTTTACAAATAGGAATAAAAATACTATTATAATATTTCTTTTCATTATAAACCTTTCGATTCACTTTTTGTAAATTTCAAAAAATCAATAAATTACTAACAAATAAGAGAGGACTTGAGTCCTCTCTTATTATCTCACTACTTATTCCTCTTCATGTTCTCTTAACTGGATATACCAAGTATAAAATACAGCTACTCCTGACTCTGGTTTCTCAACAGTTGTCGTGTATGTTTCTTCGTCTATAACCGTTTCAATATAATAAATACCTGTAGATCCAAGCCATCCAAATTTTACTAGACCATTACTATTAGTATCGTTATTTTGCTCTACACCATTTATGGTAGCTTTAACCCATTGACCTTGATATGGTTCAGGATTAGTTGATGTCATAACAGTTAAATATAATCCACATGGTCCTTCATCTGCCAACACATTCCCAGCGATGAATATCGTTATTATTATTGCTAGTAGTGCAATTTTCTTACACATTTTAACTCCTGTAATTCTTATTTACTCCAGCAAAGTGTCCTCCTTATATGTTAGAGTAATAGATCAATATAAGAAGTAAGTCCCCCTATTTCATATTCCACCTTCAGATGTAACAGTAACGAGAAACCTCATGAATACCCTGCCTGCTTCGGGAACGTCACAGACAGGGAATAGTTAAGTAAATTTATTTTTACAAACGGTATTTGTGGAAATATAATTTCTTGATTCGGGTTTATAATTCTTATTAAATATTTCATAACTTGTGCCAGATATGCAAGTTATGAAAGAGGGGGGGGGGGGTACTAAAATAGTGTACTGTAATAAAATCCCGAACTCATATTTCTTTTTCATAATAAACCTTATACGAAAGTGAAGGCGTAAAGAATTTCTGTCAAATTTTATCTTACTTCCTATTCTACCTCAGCTTTACTACCTTCCCGATATGTTCATCGTTGTTATTGATTTTATAAAAATACACACCGCTTTTCACGTCGTTTCCGCTTCCATCTTTCCCATCCCAAACTGCACTAAATCCGCATTCCGCAATCTGCATTCCGAATTCTCTCACTAGTTGTCCTTTGATGTTGTAAATCTTTATTTGCGTCAATTCGTGTGAATTCGCCTGCCACGGCGTATCCGCCAGCTGGCGGAGAAGCCGGGTGGTTTTATTAAACTGTAATATTGTCGAGTTCGTGAAAGGATTTGGATAGGCATCCATGTAATGCGTTTCGTATTGTTGGGGTATTTCATCTATAGCAGGAGGATTGGCTTCTTCCAGGTCTTCATTACCTGCAAATACGAAGACCATTCCTTTATCATCGTATAAATGAGAGACAGACCAATTTTCCCATGGAGAACCGAGAGCGATATCGTCACAACCGTCGTTGTTAAAATCACCGATAGCTGTTGCCCATCCCATTCCTCCACATATATAGGGTGCTTCAAGATGCAGGTCACAGGTGCCATTCTGTCCTCCCAAATAAATATATGCTCTGCCATCATTTCCTTGATACCAGTGCAGTCCTGCGACAATATCATCACATCCGTCATTATTTAAATCGCCAAAATCATATTGCCTGAAACCGGCTAAACAGCTATAGTATTCCACGAACATCTGCGGACTTAGTACAAGAGGGTCGGAACCGAACCATAAACCCAAGCCCTGGGATGCATCACTGCAGCAATTACCGATAAAATCATCATTGCCGTCACCATTCCAATCTCCGCATGCAATCCCCCCGGCAGTGTTTAAGTAGGGTATTGCAATATGATCATTTATCACAATGTCAGGTATAGAATCTATTTCTGTTCCTCCGAAGAATAAGAGATTATAAAACGTGGCATCCTCATTAACTCCATACCCGATGATAAAATCATCATATCCGTCAACATTCACATCACCTATACCCATGATATTTGCCCATCCATAAGAACCACCAAGATAACCATAGGTTCCCAGATAGAAGAGTTCATATTGATTTCCATAGATCAAATATGCTTTATGCGGAACCACACCACCAACTCCTCCGATACAGGGACCTAATAGTATGCCTGCATCATCGTAACCATCATTATTAATATCACCGAGTCTCTGCAGGTAGGTACCAACATTAGAGTTATAATCAGGATATATGACAGAAAATATATGATCGGGTATTGTATCGCAGGGATTTCCTCCATACAGGATGTTTGCATTCATAAGAAAATCCCCCGCATCATTCTTTGTCACATCAGCAAATCCAAGATCTTCAAAACCGTCATTATTCATATCTCCGAGACTTTCTATCCAACTTCCCAATGATCGCCGCCATGTGAGCGAATCTCTGGAGCCGGATATAGTGAGATCAACACTGTCGGCAAAGTTTTGTTCTTTTCCCATGTAAAAGTAGAGTTTCCCAATTGCATTATGTGGAGGTGTAGGATAGATAGGATCCCATTTCCATGATCCAACCACAAGATCATCGATTCCATCTCCGTTAAAATCGAGAGCTGCAATGTCATGACCGTATTCAGAATCTTCATGCTCTCCCGCAAGTTCTTTTATTAATTCCATGTGATTGTCAGCGGATATAGTCTGGATAGGCAGAAAAATTAGTAAAATTAAGATTAATATTTTCATAACAATACCTTATACCTTATACCTTTTATAGAGAAACGAAATAAATTTGTCAAATAAGGATAATATTAAAATCTAAGAGCAATGAAAATCACTGACTTTTTTTTTAAAAAAGGAGCTGCCCCCAAAGAGCAACTCCTGTTTTCATTTTTATCTGAATAATTTAATGTCTTACAGTATGTTTACTCGTTTCTTTACGGTGAACATCCCATTCATATCCGCAATTCTGACATTTTCTGTGATCGAGATAATTTTCCGTTGTCGTGATCTCTTCATCATGATGACGATCATAATGTTTGGTCGTCACATTGCCTGAGGTGCTTGATCCTTTATACACATCTCGTGTCTTCCACGCTCGTGAATGTTCTGTACCGGTATGAGTACTGCCTTTGTCATCCGCACTCCACATCGTATGGCACCTGGGACAACGGTTGTAGTTTATGGTGCTACTGTTCCTGCGTACGTAAATAAACCATGGGAAAAGAGTAAATATCACTACGAGAATAAATTGATCAAGAATAACATTGAGGGTCAAAACAAGGAAGAACAAGTACATAAATCCAGTGAGCAAGAGGAAGTTGATGAACTTAACCAATCCATTTCCCATCGGTTTTATCGAAATGATCAACCTTCTGAAGGGCCAGGAAAGAAGTTGAGGGATCGAGAAAAATAGGAAAATACCAATAAGCCAAACGATGATGCCGATAATTTTTGTTAATAGATTTTTCTTTGTGAATTTACTCCACCAACCCTCTTTAGTATCTGTTTCTCGGATATAATTTTTAATAGGATTGAAATATTTATTGAGATTCATATTTCTTATCAAACCTGCAAGAGGAAGACGTTCTGCCATTGCCTTTTTTGCAGAACCGAGAAGAGTTATTTCATTTGCCACATTACCATCATATGATATTTTCAATCCTTTATGACGCATTTTATCTTTTACCGCCATCGCATAGCGAAAGTAGAGTTCGGAAGAAGTTTGATCATTATTAGTATATATGAATGCACTGGCTGGTCCGATGAAGTCGATTGCCTCTTCGCGTGTTTTTCCAAGGAGTTTTTTCTGGAGTTTTTCAAGAGAATATATCCGGATAAATTTCTGGTTCACTTCAGGAAGAGTCCTGAAATACGGTGATCTCATATAGTGCTTGATGACTGTGCCTGTCCTCCCATCCTTGAGACGAATTTTATAAATTCCTCCATTGTCAAGAATCTCAAGCCGGTATGCTCTAGTGCCGGGAGGAAGCATTTCGAATTCCCCCGCGCCCCACTTGTCACCGTAAAAAAATTTTATTGAATCTACATTTTCAACCCAATAAGTGTCCTCGATATCCTGGTAATTGATAAAACCAAATTCACCCGATGGTAATGTTACTTGGAAACATGAAGCATATGATTTGGCAGGTGTGACTTTTGTGCCTTTCCAAACTTGTTTCAGCTCAATTGGAGCATCATTTTTGAATTGAGAATTTCTCCAGAGAAGCCACGTATTGTTTCTTATCGTCCACACTTCACTGATTTCTGCAACTTCTTCCTTAGCACATAATGATGATAATATAAGAACAAAAAGAAATAAAACTGCAAGACCTTTTTTAAGCATATAAATCTCCAATCAATAGTTAGTAAGCAATTAATCCTGTAATATTATATTTAAAATGAGTCAAGTTTATTAATGAATTATTCTTTAATATTCAACAGATAGTCGGCAGTAAATATGAACTTTACTTTGCCGTTTTCGATAAGCGGGTAGGAATAGGTGGTCAGATAGTATTTCTCTCCTGATCTGTCGAAGTCATAATATGGAATACTCCACATTGCTTTTTTATGCAGATAAGGTTTTCTGTACCAATTGCTGTTTTGCGAAGTCATGAAATTGTATGCCTTTTCATGCTTTGTTTTTGTTTTATCACCTTCTCGAAAAACATAGTAGGTTTCGATGAGTTCCATATTCTCATCATACGGCGCTGTTGCATAAGCAACTCCGAATATACGAGAATTCCCGGATAAAAGTGCAGTAAGTGATGCAATGATGTCTTGTTCAGTTAGATTAGATTTAGTGCTCAATTTCACAGCTTCTTTTTGTACTTCTGCTTCGATGGTTGTTTGAGTGTCCACATACTTCAGTTTTTCACAGTAAGAGCAAGTGCAGGATGCTATTGCCAGAGAAGATAGTACGATCATCAATAAGATTACAGTCGTTTTCATTATCGTATTCTCCATGTAAAGATTATTTTCAAGATGGATTTTCTAATACGAAACTCAAATTAATCAAGTTTTATCAATAAAATGATACAAAACTTTAAAAGTAAGTGAGATGATTCGGTTTTTCTTGCCTTATCAGTGAGATTGCCTTTATTTCGCTCCATGCCGAAAAACATACTGATCACCGGTTATCCCGGAACGGGAAAAACCACACTTGTCAAAAAAATACTTGAGAACCTATCGTGCAACATAGGCGGATTTTACACTCACGAAATGCAGGAGAACGGCAGACGCACCGGTTTTTATATTACGGATTTTGATGGCAACCAGATGGTCATGGCTTCAGAGAAATCGGCATCTCAGTATCGGGTGAATAAATATGGGGTAAATATCGATGCGTTCGAAATGATCGGCATTCCAGCAATGGAACGAGCATTGCAGTCTGCTGACCTGGTTGTGATCGATGAGATCGGCAGGATGGAGATGTTCAGCACGAAATTTTGTGAAAAATTGAGGAAAGTTTTTGATGCGGACAAACCTCTTCTGGCAACGATAAAGAGGATAGATTGCGCACTCACTAAAGAGTTGAAAGAGCGAGAAGATGTTGAGATATTTGAAGTGACGAAACAGAATAGAGACAAGATTTTTGAAGATGTACTGTCTGTAATTAAGGGATTTTTGTAAGGTGCATTCTCAAGCAGGGGCTCGGGAATGAAAGAAAAATATATGTTGAGGTGATGCTTTACCAAGCTGGGGCTTGGTAAAGAGAAAATCTCGTTCCAAGACTCACTTTTTTTCTTTATTCAGCAATCTGATCAGTCTCTAAATTAAGATTTATCGAAATTCTTCTCTATACATAGGTCCATCTGCCGGACAACGGAGGAAGGTGTGTAAGGATATTTGTCATCCTTGAGGGAGTGAAGCGACCGAAGGATCTCCCTATTCGATGATTTGTCGTTTCTGCGATACCCTTCGACCAGTCTACACTATGTTCCGCCGTGGCAAGCAAGCTCAGGGTGTCAAAGGTTTTAATTTGATGTCATGCTGAGGTTCTCGAAGCATAGGTGTGATAGACCTTCGATCCGTTTTCACTGCGTTTTGTCGTGACAAGCGGGATTTAGGGTGACAATTACTTTTTAAAAGAAGTGGTTCGCAACGAAGTGTGAACCGCTGACCCGGTAATGCTCACTTTTTTTCTTTATTCATTCCCTTGATAAGCAGCCTTGCTTTCTTATGTCCCAATTCCGCAGCTCGTTTAAGATTTTTCAGTGCAAGTTCGTTATTCCCAAGATTTTTATACACCCCGCTTAAATGAAAGTACGCAGGTGAGAAGCGTGGTTTCATCTGAATGAGTCTCAGCAAAGTGTCACGAGCATCGATATAGTTTTTCAGCTTGATCTGCATAATGGCAAGGTTGAGCAATCCGTTCAGGTATTTGGGATTTTTTTCAACTGCTTCGATGATGAGTTCTTTTGCGCGTTCGATGTCACCTTGCTGATCATAGACCATTGCGAGTCCCACCATTGTTCGCGGATCTTTTGGTTTTATATCCAATGATTTTTCATAGAATTCAATTGCTGAAGGATAGTCTTTCATCATGCTGTAGCAGAGCCCGATCCCGGAATAAATTCGCGGATCATCAGGAGTATATTCCATTGCTTTTTCAAGAAGTGCGATCGCATCAATGTATTTCCCATTATCCTTTGCAGTCACTCCTTTTTGGAACCAGTGCTCTGCAGCGAGTTTGTTGTTTTCCACCAGGTACTGTTCCTGGATCTCTCGTTTCTGCTGATCGATCTTACTCTGATTTTTCGCGATCTCATGTTCTTTTTTCAAAATGGTTTCTTCTGAAATACTGTCACTCTGCGCCACAAGGATTGTCTGCTGTTCTTTGAGATCTTCATTCTCCTTTTGGAGGGCAGCTAATTTTTTATTGAGTTCATCGATCTGGTCAAGCGCTTCATCAGCTCGCTTGCGGGATTCCTCAAGTTCTTCCGTTCGATCGAGGTCCTGCACCACATCATTCAGACGATCGAGCACATCATCCTCATCAACATCGATCTCTGCTTTTATGTAGTAATTATCTCCAGACCAATCTTCCTCAAGAATCGTGGTTTCTGTGATCCCGGCGGAGATCACCTCAATATCTCTGGTTGTGAGTTCTTTTACCTCATCACCGATCTCGACGGTTTCATTCTCAAAAGAAGTACTGATATACACACCGATCTCTTCGAGCAAGATACGTTTTACCTGCTCAAGCGCAATTGCCCTGGCTGTAAGTTTGCTGTCAGCTTCGCCGGCTCGATAATTATACTCCCTGATAAATGTTTTTGCACAAAGAATTGTAACGAGAAAAATAAAAATTGTAAAGTTAAGAAATAAATTTAAAGAATGACTACTTAATAAGATAATTTTTACATAAATATTAAAAATCAATGAAAAAATTAGGTTTGTTTATAAAAATTGTAACCTTTAGCATATTGCTGCGTTATAATGGTACAAGAGCATGGAAATGAAGAAAGTGTCAGAAAAAAAGCTCATTCTCAAAGCCAAAAAGGACATCTCCGCTTTCGGAGAGGTGTATCATAAATATTTTCCAAAGATCAATAATTTTGTTTATCATAGAGTGAACGACGATGCTGCACGGAACGAGATCGTTTCGAATGTGTTTTTCAAAGCGATGAAAAATCTATCAAAATACAGGTTTGTGAACGAACAAAAATGCTCCTTCTCTTCTTGGCTCTTTCGCATCGCAGTGAACGAGACCAATCAGTATTTCAGGAATGAAAAACGATATCATCAAATGAAAGAAATGCTGCAAGAGAAAAAAAATCAAACCGGAGAGGAGCTGATCGATCTCGACTATGATTCCTTAAAGGAAGCGATCCGACAGCTTAATTTATATGAACAGAACCTGATCTCATTACGTTTTTTTGAAAAGATGAAACACAAAGAGATCGCAGAGATCCTCAAACAAAAAGAAGGAACAGTTAAGGTGCAGATGCATCGCACCTTAGAAAAACTGCGAAATTTTTTACAGGGAGACATATCCTATGAAAAAGTTTGAAGAAACTTTAGAAAAGATTGAAGTTCCAATGGTGGAAAATGATCCTCTTGAGAGGGAACTTCATTCGAAATTAGTACGTCGATATTTCGACTCAACCAAAATAGCATACACCGGTTTTCGATGGGCAGTGGGCTTTGCTGTCTTCTTCTTTGCCATAGCCCTCACCCTCATCATTAAACCTCAATTCGCACTGAAGGCACACAGTCTGACCTTTCGAACTTCGGCAGAATCAGCAGTGAAACCAGCTATTCAAGAGGATTTGAATAATTGTCTCAGATACACATCGATTCAAAATCCTTCGATACGGGATAAAATAGATCCCGAACAGTATCAGGAAGATAAGGCGTTTGTGATTCGGAAATATACATCACAGGAAACCAACGATGCAGTGTTGATCGTGTCAGAATTCAATGCACAGCCAACACAGTTCGCATATAATCAAACATTTTAACCAAAACGGAGGTATACAAAATGAAAAAGATGAAACTCATGGCAATGACTGGATTCATGATCCTCTTCATTGCAGCCGCATTCACTCTCTCTGCAGATGAAGCAGGAAAGGCGTTTGTCGGCATTTATCCAGGGGATATCTGGGATTATGAAGATGCAGGTGTAGAATACGGTATTATCGTCAATGGCGTGATCGATGACACCCCTGCACAAGAAGCAGGTATGTTGAGTAAGGATATCATTCTGGAAATGGATGGGACCAAGATATTCAATCATGACCAGTTCACAAAAATGCTCAAAATGTACAAACCCGGACAAAAAGTGAAGTTCAAGATCTATCGGGACGGTGATGAAAAAACTATAAAACTCACACTCGCCAATAAAGCTGATTTCGAACCAAAACCGGAGTACAAGGCATATCTTGGCGTGTATCTTTCCGATATAAAAGACAAAGAGTACGAGAAAAAGGGACTCAATACTAAATATGGCGTTTTGATTTCTGATATCGTTAAAGACGGTCCCTGTGCTGAGGTAGGTATACTCGGGGGAGATATCATGCTCGATCTTGCAGGTCAGCATGTTTATACATCAGACCAGATTAGTAAAATGCTGCAAGGTATGGAACCGGATGAGACCGTGACTGTCGATATTTTCCGCGATGGAGAATACAAAACATTTAATGTCGTTTTGGGAAAGAAAGAAATCTCAAAAACCATCTTCGGTGACTATAAATGGTTTGAAAAACCGAGTAATGTCTATGTGTGGAACTATAAAGATAAAAACGGAAAATGGCTCGGTCTGCAGGTCGATGAGATTGATGATGACGGATTAGTGATCGAAAAAATATATGAGGGTTCTCCTGCTGAAGGTTCGCTGCTTCAGGAAAAAGACATTATCGTTAAGATCAATGGTATTAGTGTAGATGATGTCGAAGATATATCAGGAATTCTTGATGAAGTGGAAATCGATGCTGAAGTCGTTGTTGAAGTACTTCGCGATGGAGAAATTTTGAACGTCACCACCACAGTCGGAGAGAAATCCGATCTTGCTGATCAGTTGCAGATATCAATAGATAAGGGATTAATGAAGATGTATATAGACGGGGAAGAGAAAAAGATTCTCGATCTTGAAAATGTCATGGAGAAGATTGAAAAAGGTTTTGATGAAGGGGGAATAAAACTGGATTCACTTCAGGAAAAATTGAAAAAATTGAATATCGATGTGTTACGCATCGAAGATAGCGGAGCAATCTAAGATTACACGACAGAAAGCTCGTTTCTCCCGAAAGCCCTTTGAAAGAAGGGCTTTTTTATTGATAATGTCTTTGAGAAAGTTATTTTTCTTCCGCAAAGGTTTTACCGATTCTCGAATCACACTCATTACATTCGCTGCGATTCAAGTCTCTGCTGACAGAATTGGTTCGCAGCAAAGTGTGAACCGCTAATGGATTATCACCCACCTTTGTGAAATTTCCGAACTTTCGCAAAGTCCAATATTCAATAACCGAAGGCGATAATGCGCATTATCGCCTTCGGTTATTGAATATTGGACTTTGCGAAAGTTCGGAAATTTCACAAAGGTGG
>JAGHCS010000267.1 GCA_021160355.1 Candidatus Cloacimonadota bacterium | reverse complement strand
GATAAAATTACATAATCTCTTAACGAGAGAATACAATCTATGCTGAGTTGGAACTTTTTGTTGACAGAAGTTATGTAAATCCTCCCTTTTTGAAAAAAATTTCAGGGTTCAAAATACACTAAAATGTGGATAATCATGATATTCAGATATTCTTTTTTCTTGTATCCTTCTGAATAATGGCTAATTACAAGTGTTGATAAATTGTTGATAAGTTTGTGGATAACATTGTGGAGTATTTTGTATCTCACTGATATTTAGTAATATAAAAGGTTGATAACTGTCTATGGCTGGATTTGTAGGACTGTGGAAACAGATTATGGATGAGATAAAATCTCAGGTTGACCCCCAAACCTATTCTACTTGGTTTGATAAAACAAAAGAGTTCAGTCTTGTAGACAATACTCTCACAATAAAAGCCCCAACCAAATTTTTTGCAGACTGGCTTGACCAACACTACAAATCGTTCATCGAGGAGATCGCATATAATCTTACTGCAGAAAAAATTACGGTTGATTTCATCGGTTCAGCATCAGAGGTTCCAAGTAATTATTCCTTTTCCAAAAAATTCTTTATTGATACTTCAAGAGATAATGGGCTTAATCCGAGATATACCTTTGAAAGATTTGTCGTCGGGGACAATAACCATTTCGCAATATCTGCTGCTCAGGCTGTTGCTGATAAACCCGGCAAAATATACAATCCTCTGTTCATATACGGTGGTGTTGGACTTGGTAAAACTCACCTCATGCAGGCAGTTGGTAATTACTTAATTCAGAATAAGGTTAACAAACGTGTTCTGTATACTCCTACAGAAGACTTCACAAACGAAATGATCTCGGCAATCCAGACAAATACTACGATAAACTTCAGAAAAAAGTTCCGAACTTATGACATTCTTATGATTGATGACATCCAGTTTCTTGCTGGAAAAGAGGGAAGTCAGGAGGAATTTTTCCACACTTTCAATACTCTTTATAACGCCAAAAAGCAGATCATTCTTACAAGTGATCGACCACCAAAAGAGATCAAAAAGCTACAGGACAGGCTTATCTCCAGATTTGAATGGGGACTTCTTGCTGATATTAAGCGGCCCAATTATGAAACCCGAGTTGCAATCCTCCGTCAAAAATGTGACGAAGAAAAAATCACTCTCAAACCTGACGTTCTCGAATTTATTGCAGAGAATTTCGATGATAATATCCGACAGCTCGAAGGTTCTCTCGTAAAAATTCTTGCATTCTCTTCCTATAAAAAAATCAAACCTCACCAAATAGAAATTACGAATGTTAAGCAAATTCTTGAGGACATGATGACAAATCGCAAACGACCTGTCACTCTCGACGTCATCCAGGAAGAAGTGGCAAAATATTTCGAAATCGGGAAAAATCAGATAAAAGAACCTACTCGTAAAAAGGAGATAGCATTTCCTCGCCAGATCGCAATGTATCTATCCTCAAAACTTATACCGCACATCTCTTTACTCGAGATCGCCAATCATTATAATAAAAAAGATCATACAACGATTATTCATGCAAAAAAGATCATCTCTCTAAAATTAGAGAACGACAATAATCTTAAAAGAAAAATAAACGAAATCACAGAAAATATTACCCAATAAAATATGAAATATAATTACTCAATATCTTATCCACAGACCCTGTGCAATGCTGTGCATAAAACTCTGCATGCGTTAAAATTTATGGTATCATCTCCCTTGATTGTGGACACATCGATTTTATCAACAATTTCTTCCTCAGATTATTATGTTGGAAGGCATAGTGTTACCAGATGTACAGCAGAGTTATCCACAAATTCACCATGCCTATGGCGACTACTGATTTGTTTATGATATTTAAATTAAGAAAAGGTTTTAATATGAATAAGTATATTTCCATTATAATTCTCGTCTTTTTGATCGCGATAGCTTCATGTACTCAAAAAAATAATTACATGGGATACGATCAGGATGTTGTGATAGTATCAGATACTCTTTCAAATGCGATCACTTTAGAGAGATCCTTTACAGATACGATAGGCATATACTCCTCAAACTCTATTATGCTGACAGGTAACTTCAATGGTGTGAAAACCCGTGCGCTGATGAGATTCGGGAATCTGCCGGATACAACCTGGCTGGACTCTACATCTTTTGAAAGTTGTGAAATCCTTTTTGAAAGAAAATCCCAATTTCAACCCGCTATTGATATCCATGCTTACAAACTGTTGGTCGACTGGTCTGTTGGTTCTACCACATGGGATACGATTGGAACAGAATTCGAAGAATTCACCACACCTGTTGAATTTGTATCAGACGCAGATTCTTTCTATATTCCATTTGAACCAGCGATAATTGAGGATTGGATCATTAATGATTCTCTAAACTATGGAATGCTTTTGGATGCCCCAGACGCGATCGAGAATTTTGTTGCATTTTACACATTCAATTCTGAAGAAAAAGGTCCCAAGCTCAGGATAGTTGCTATCGGAAATGATACAGGAAAGAGAGATACTCTTTTGTTAGGAACAACAAAAGATACATTTATCGGTTTTGATGAAAACATGCAGAAGAATTATGATCCCGGGAAATTAACAATAAAAAATCTACCTCCATCCCGGCTTATACTGAGGATACATGTTGATTCTATTTATACTCAACTTGGAATTACGCATGATGAACTTGAGCGGATCAGCATAAACCTTGCAGAAGTTCAGGTAGATTCATTTATGGTAGAAAACTCATTCGTATTCGGTGATTACATGTCAATTATACCCTACTATCTTTCTGATACTCAAGCTGATGAATGCACATATATTCATTCAACACCTACGTCCTATTTCATCGAAGGAGATTCTCTTTCAGTCGTTAATATAACACCGGTTCTTGAGGGTATAATCAGAGGAAACCTTTCAAATCCTTATATAGCGTTAGTTTCAACAACCGAAAATAAGGATTATTCGTTCGTAGATTTCTTTGAAAACAGCACTCCCGCGCTCCACATAATTTATACGAAACCAGTTTTAGAATAATTGAGGTACTATGTTTTTTAGAAAAATAATAATATGTCTCCTGTTTTGCTGCCTTGCAATTCCATTGTTCGCCGCATCTATGTTCTCCCCAAACGGATTTGTCGAGGAGCATTTTGGCTCGGATAATTTTGGTTCGGGTATGGGATTTACGGGGATCAGTTCGATATTCAGAAAAAACTTTTCGATAATAAATCCAGCTCTTCTTACGACAGTCAATAAAGCAAATTTCTCAACTCAGATAGATTTTGGATACACTATTTTCAAAGATTCTCATGAGTCTTACACGAACAAAGTATCCAGCATACCCTATGCAGCAATGTATGTTCCTGTTGCCAAAGGAACCATTATTGGTATATCCTATCTTGAAAAATACTTTTTTGGTCTCGATACCGCTTTAGATTCTTCCGCAAGCATTATTGGAGATTATTTCGTGACAGATCAAAAGTTTGGCTCTCTCAATCAACTTGGCTTTGCTCTTGCCAAAAGAATTGGTGTTTTCGGACTTGGTATTAATATGAATTATATCTTCGGTAATCGGACCGAGGATCTATTAGTTGATTATTCCGATGGAGACCTTATAGATACAAGAGAGATAAAAGAGCATCTTATGGATGGTGTGAATTTCTCTGCAGGATTTACTTTTCCGTATAAAGCGTTCTCTTTTGGTGGTTTCATCCAAACTAAGGCAGTATTGCATTCTGTAGATATATACAAGATCGAATACTACAACAATTCAAATTATGATTATGAAAGCAGCAAAACTTCGAAATATGATATCCCAATGCAGATGGGATTCGGTACAGGGATTGAAATGACAGATTTTCTCTATGCGGAGACGAATTTACGTTATACTTTCTGGAAAAAAACAAATGTTCCAAAAATGAATGACAGAAATACCAGCATGATTTCACTTGGAATTTCTTATACACCAAAAAAGGATTTCTTCTGGAAGATACCCACACGAATTGGTGGATATTATCGACAACTTTCGGGTAAGTACAACGATAATTATATTAATGAAATGGCAATTACTGCAGGTTTCGATATACCCATCATGCTTCTCAACCAGGGCAGACTGAGCATGTCGGTTGCATACGGTGCTCGCGGCTCAATAGATAAAAATATATATCAGGACGATTTTTTCCGTGTCTCCTTTGGGTTCTCTTCAACGGATTGGTGGAGAAATCCAAAAGAGTTTAAAAAAGATAAAGAAATACCAAAATTAGATCCGAAATATAAAGAATACTGGAACTAAGAAAAATTGAAAGAAAATTGGTTTCTTCGTAATCATCAAACAGAAGATATTGTATACTCAGTTGTCAGGGGCAGAGAGATTAAGAATGTCGATAAATTCTTAAATCCGACCCTTGATAAATGCAACGATCCCACGCTTCTCAGCGGTTCACGAAAAGCAGCACGAAAGATATTAGCAAATATTCAGGACGGAGATAAGATCACCATTTTTGGACACGACGATGTAGATGGAATCACAAGCACTGTTGTGCTTTATACTTTTCTTTCAAAACTTGGAGCGAAGAATATTTCCTATTACATACCGGATAGAGAATTTGAGAAGTTTGGTTTGCGGGATAAGTTTATCCAGAAGGTTTTACAGGATGGTACAAAAAGAGTAATTACGGTTGATATTGGTATTTCAGAAGTTGGTTCAATAGCGCGTCTTAGAAGGAATGGCATTAAAACGATAGTCATTGACCATCATAAAATAATGAAAGAACACCCTCAGGCATCAGCTATCGTTGACCCACACAAAAAGAATGACAGATTTCCCTTTAAATATCTCGCTGGGGTTGGCGTGGTGATGAATGTGGTAAAGGTGCTGTCTCAAATGACAGGCATTCCGACTGACCCGGTGTATCCATTACTTGTGGGACTCGGTACTATCGCAGACAGAATGCGGCTTGTTGATGACAACAGAATTTATGCAAAGCATCTTTATTATAATTTTGAGCAGTCTGAAAATCTCTTTTTTCAATTTTACGCAGAGGAAACCCGAGGAATTCTAAGAGAAAAAGCAGTACAGCAGCTAATTCCATTGCTTACTTTAGGCAGAGAGGAGAACGGAAGACATCTTGGAGTTGACATCCTTCTTTCGCAAAAGATAAAAGAGATTAAGGAATTATATTCTCTTCTTAGTAAACGTGTCTATGACAATAAAGAGGAAGCGCAAAAGATCAGAGATATCATGGAATTCGAATATAAAAAAAGAGGGGATCATTGTTTTGAATATTACGATACCAAAGGCGAAATATCAGTAAAATATCTCGGTATTGCAACATCCTATATTACAGACACGTATCGGATACCAAGTCTGGTGCTAACAAAATGGGAAGACGATATCCTCACAGCCGAAGTGCGCGCACCTTCCGGATTTAACTGGCTGGACTGCTTAAAAAAAATCGAACCCTATCTAATTCAGTATGGTGGACATAAAGAAGCTGCAGGATTTACCTGCCACGCAAAACGCTATCCTAATATCCATGAAAAACTGGGTGAACTGGCAGAAGAACAATACAAGAACATTCGAAAAATTCAGAAAGAATCAAAAAAACTATATATTGATTATGTGCTTGACGAAGACCAGTTCGATGTCAATAAGCTGAGAGAGATTCACAGGATATTTGCACCTTTTGGAGAAGGGAATCCTCCGCTGGTTTATCTAATGATAAACGTAACTATCAAAGAATTGCGAGAAAAGAACTTCCTGAATATTCCCGAAGAACCGGAGAACGCAAGAATTAATATTACATTTTCAATTTATGAAAAAGAATTTATAATTATTGATTACGAACTGATGAATAAACGAGATAAAGTTTTTTAAGGAGAATCAATGTTTTGGGATTTTATTTTAAATTGGTTAACGAACGATGTGGCAATTGATCTGGGTACGGCAAATACACTTGTATATCTGAAAGGGCATGGGGTTGTTGTCAATGAACCCTCGGTGGTTGCGGTGGAGACGGAATCCAAAAAGGTCATAGCAATAGGAAATAAAGCAAAAGAGATGCTGGGTAAGACCCCTGAGGAGATCAGGGCGATCAAGCCCATGAAGGACGGAGTGATCGCTAATTTTGAGATCACGGAAACAATGCTTCGGCACCTCATTCTTCAATCACAGCAGAAAAAGTTTTTGATCAGACCCCGCGTAATCGTTGCTGTGCCCTCAGGTATTACTGAGGTAGAAAAAAGGGCAGTCAAAGAATCGGCAGAACATGCAGGAGCGAGAACTGTGTATCTAGTTTCGGAACCACTTGCTTCAGCGATAGGTGTTGGGCTGCCGGTGCACGAGCCATATGGCAATATGATAATCGATATCGGTGGAGGAACCACAGAGATTGCTATTATTTCACTCTCTCATATTGTTGACCACAACTCCATCAGAATCGGCGGTGATGAGATGGATGAGGCAATAGTTGCCTATCTACGAAGGAAGCATAATCTCTATATCGGGGAGTCCACAGCAGAAAGAATAAAAATGAAGATCGGATCTGCATTCCCACTCGAAGATGAACTGACCATGGAAGTTCGCGGACGAGATCTGATCACAGGATATCCTGTTTCTATGAAAATCTCATCCGAGGAGATCAGGGAAGGATTAGCCGATACTGTGAATAAGATCGTCGACGCAGTGAAACGCCTTTTCGAAGAAACAGCACCGGAACTATCTGCAGATATAGCCGATAGAGGAGTCGTGCTGACAGGTGGTGCAGGCCAACTAAAAGGACTCGATAGAAAAATTCAGGAAACTATTAATCTTCCAGTAACGCTCGTTGACGAACCTTTAACCAGCGTCGTAATGGGCTGCGGCAAAATTTTAGACAATCTCGAAGAATACGAAAAAGTCCTTTTGCCAAAAGTATAAAAAAACAGACGAAATCTAACACGAGTTCCTATGTTCACAAGAAGAAACATTGTTTTCGGCATCCTTCTTATTCTCTCTATTCTCTTTATGATTGGAAACAATGAGCAGAGAATAGAAAAAGCACAATTCGTCGGAAACACAATTCTGTTACCCTTTTCATCGAGTATCACATATATAAAAAACCTTTCAAATGTGTATCAAAGGAACAACTATCTGCAGAGGGAGCTTTTTCTTGCACAGAACGAGCTAAGAATGCTCAAAGAAGAGCTGGACAAAGAGGGGCGATTCGAAGAGCTTGTAGAAAATATTGATGTTTCCGGCTACGAATTTTTAATAGCAGATGTTATAGGAACAGGATCGTTTTTCAATTATGAAACACTTATTATTGATGCGGGGAAAAATCAAAACATTCTGAAGAATCAGCCCGTTATTTCTGAAAAGGGGCTCGTAGGAAAGGTGATAGCTGTTTACCAGAATTATGCAGTCGTACAGACCTTTGGAAACAAATATTTCCGGCTTGGCGCGATCGACAGCAGAAGCAGGATACACGGCATCGTAGAAACCGAACTGAATGGGAACATTTATTTTGAAAAGATCAAGGTTGGAAGCGACCTGAAAACAGGGGATCTCATCGTTTCATCGAAATTAAGCTCGATATATCCTCCTGAGCTTCCATTTGGAACCATTGTTGAAATCGAGCAGAGTAGCGAAGGGGTTTTTACAAGAGCAGTAATAGAGCCCTTTGTAAACCTGGCAAATATAGAAGCCGTGGCAGTTATACAAAAATATGAAAAATAATATCACAGAAAGAGAGGTTGGAACAAAAATCTATTTAAGGCAGCCGATCAAAACAAAAATTCTCACTCCTCAAGACGATTTAATCGATATTGTTCTTGAATATACAAAAGGAAAGCGGAAGAAAGGTGATATTATAGTCATGAGTGAAAGTCCGGTAGCCATCACTCAGGGACGAGCTGTGCTGGAAAGCGAGATCAAGATCGGGATTCTTTCAAAACTTCTATGGCGAGGTGTAAGCAAAGTACCTTATGGAGTTGGCTTGCGCTCAAAAACAAGCATGCAATGCGCCATAGATGAATGCGGACATTTCAGAATAATTATCGCAGCAATTGCGGGAGTTGTGGGAAAAATATTTGGGATACACGGACTCTTCTACCGCATTGCAGGCAAACAGGCAGCGCTTGTCGATGCTGCACACACTTCACCAGTACCACCATATAACACAACCGTGATCAAAGGTCCTATTCACACAGATGAAATATGCAGGAAAATTCATGAATTAACAGGAAATGAAGCAGCGATCATGGATATTAATGACATTGGCGGATCATGGGTTATTGGGAGATCCGCTGGAATTAATGCCCGGCTTCTCGAAGAGATAATGATAGATAATCCACAGGGACAGCAACTCGAACTAACACCATTATGCCTTGTGTGGGAGAAGAAATGATCGTTCTCATCCTGATAACTATTTTCACTATCTATTTTCAATATTTTTTTGCAGCATCTTTTGGATTATGGAACACGGTTCCAAACCTTTTTTTACCCCTGATTTTCTATTATAGCATCACACGAGAGAATGTGACAGGTTTTGTACTTGCATTCTTTCTTGGTATAATTATTGATCTCAATCAACCATCATCCTTTGGCATTTCTTCTCTACTCTTTCTCATCATAGCATTCTTTCTCGGCAAGCTTAAGGCATTACTCGCCAGGCAATTGATCGGTTTAGGATTTATATTGGTTATAATCATGAACCTTTTTTATTTCCTTCTTTCATCAGCGATATTTCTGGTATTTAATACTGGCAACACGCTTGCGATTGGAAAAATATTAATACTTTCGCTTTACAATTCAGCTTATTCTTTCGTAATAATCCTCCTTTTATATCTGGCGGACCATCTTAAACTAAGCTTTACTCAAAAATGAAATTCAAGCTAAAAAAAACTGATCAGTTACTGATTCTCGTACTGGCTCTTTTTTTGATGCTTGCCTATTTTTTATTTCAGATACAGGTCATAAAAGGTAATGATTACAAGGAAATAGCAGAGAAAAACTACTTTCGGATTATAAAGAAACCTGCCCGCAGAGGAATTTTGTACGACCGCAATATGCAGCCCCTCACAGAGAACATACCATCCCTTTCCGTATATATCGATATAAATAAAATTACTGATTCAGACAGCGTGGCAGCTTTCATATCAGGAAATCTTGGAATTCCTGTGGAGGAAATCGAAGACCTTATCTATAAACACCGATTTTTCAAATTTGCACCGGTTCTTGTGCGCGACAAAGTAGATATGGAAACAGCGATCAAGATTGAAGAACACTGTGAAGAATATCCTGCTGTTATTATTAAACCTGAAGCAATCAGATATTATGACCTTAACTCGCATTATATAGGTTATGTCGGAAAGTTGTCGGCTGCAGAGTATCAAAAGTTACAGGACGGAGACTATGCCAAAACAGATTATATTGGCAAAGTCGGTTTGGAGAAATGTTACGAAACGGAGCTCAAGGGTCAAAAGGGATACGATATCATTCAGGTGGATGCAATGAGCCAACCACTCGGACTCATGAAAGATAATTCAAGAAAGCAGTCTTTGCCCGGTAAAGATTTTGTATTGACTGTAGATAAAAATCTTCAAAGAAAAATTGCCCAACTGCTCCCAAAAGATACTTCAGCCGTTGCTATTGTGATGAATTGCAAAACGGGAGGAATTGTCTCAATGGTGAGTACTCCGGAATATGATCCTAATAATTTTGTCACAGGAATGAACGAGGATTATTGGAACCGGATAGTTGAGGATGAAAATAATCCCCTATTGAATAAAGCGATGGGCGCAGCATATCCGCCGGGATCAGTTTTTAAACTCGTCGTAGCAGCCTATGCATTAGAAAGAAATCTTGTCGAACCGCACGAAATTCTAGTAGATTGTGAGGGAGGTGTAGAATATGGGGGAAGGTTTTTTGGCTGCTGGAAGAAGGACGGACACGGGAAAGTAAATCTTCTCGATGCGATAAGAGAATCTTGCGACACGTATTTTTACAAAATAGCAGAGATGGTGGACCTCAATGATTTTTATGAATTTGTAAAGGACTGCAATCTTCTAGAAAGTATTCCCGTAGACCAAATCCGCAGCAGGCGCGGCTTCTTTCCAACTTCTGAATGGTATGATAAGAATTATGGAAAATTGGGATGGACCAGGGGCAATCTGCTGAATCTGGTTATCGGGCAGGGTGAAGTGCTTCTTACACCTCTCTCGATGGCTTGTTTTTATGCGGGTATAGTCAACAATGGAATTGTTCACCGCCCGCATTTTGTAGATTATGCAATACGGGATGAAATCACGGAAACCTATAATTATCCGCAATTGAGATTGCCTATCTCACAGAACACATTGGATATCCTGAAACAATCTTTGTATGAAGCTGTTAATGCAAAAGGAAGAACCGGAGGAATGGCTCGGGTAAAAGATATCATGGTTGGTGGAAAAACAGGGTCTGCAGAAAATTATTATGGAGATACTCATGCCTGGTTCGTTGCGGCGGCACCGATGAACGATCCCGAAATAGTCGTGTTGGTATTTGTTGAGCAAGGCGGGTCGGGTGCAGACATTACAGCAAAGCTTGCGGGTAAAATATTAGGATATTATTTTGAGAAAGAACCGATATTGAGGTATTAAAAGAGGATGTAAAATATGAGTTGGATTTTTGGAATATTAAGAAAAAACAAACAAACCGTTATACCAAGGAAAGAATATCACCCATTTAAAAGCAAAGATAAATTCTCGGTTGAGACAAAAGATTACTATTTTGCAAGCGGAACAGGACATAAAAACAGTTTTTACAAATATGATCAAAAGAAAAATTCCGGATGGATGGTTTGCGGAACCGGAATTTCTTTCGAAAAAGACACGTTTTGCTTAATGGATTTTCATGATTGGGAAGCATTCTTATCAAAGAAAAACAACAATATCCGAGACCTGAACGGGCATTTTATCATTGTTGAGTGGGAACGGGGCGAAGTAAGAATCCGTAATGACCAACTTGGCATGAGGGATATGTATTTTGCGGAAAACGACAACTATTTTTCCTTTTCGACAAGATTGGACTGGTTAATTCCATTTGCCAACAATCCAGAAATTGATTTTAAAGTTTATGGAAGCATTTGGTTATACATAAACTCTTTTTGTTATAATTGTTTTGTCAGAAATATCGAACGATTGGGACAGGGGGGAAAAGCAAAAATAATAAATAATAAATTATATATATCAACAAGTCCTTGGCTTCCGCAATATGCAAAAGCGATAGATAAGAAAGATGCACGTGATTTAATATATAGGTTTTGTACAATTGGAATTAAACAGCAAAAAGACCTGATATTAGGTCTATCGGGCGGTTTGGATTCACGTGTTTTATTGTCAATTCTCCTGAAGTTTAATTATGAAAAATGGATGGCATACACTTACGGAGATAATGAATTTCCTGATGCCATAATTGCGAATAAAACTGCAAACAAGTTGGGCTTTTCGCATAAGTTTATTACGGTCTCTATTCCAAGGGAGGAAGAATTGAGCAAATATGAGGATTTTGTGTTGGAGACAAACGGATTCGTTAATGGTTACTTTTTTTATGAGCAGGAACACTATAATCGTATTCAAAAAAATCATCTTTTAATAGACGGGGGAAAGGGTGCTTTCTGTAGAAGAAATCACGCAAAACATCTCTGGTTGAAGGGAAGAAATCATATCCTTGATGGAAATTCGGAAGAGGTTTTAAAGAATATTACTCTCAATAAACCAAGAATATTTAAGAAAGATATCATAAATATAATGAAAAATGAAAGTATAAAGGAAATGGATTATATCATTAGAAGTATGCCAAAACTGACCGAAGTAGGAGCCGGAAATTGGGTTGATATTTTTACAGTTCGCTATCATTGTGCAAATGCGGGATCACCTTTACAAACTCGTCTTGATAGCATTATTTGTAATTATATGCCATTCTTACAGCCTAGTTTTCTCAGAAAATTGTTTGAACTCCCCGTGAGTTACAGGGCTTGGAACAAGGTCTACAAATCAATATTGCATAAAGGAAATTCATCGCTTAGGCAAATCCCACTTGTGAAGGATATGAGCATAATTCCATTCACGACAAATACGTATTTAACATTTATATTAGGAAAGTTACAGGAGCGATTCCAGAAATTTCAAACAGCCGATTATGCACAGATATTTCTTACGAATAATAGGGAATTTGTTTTGGATACTCTTCATAACAGAGCAGTATTAGAATACCCCTATTATGATTATAATATAATTCAAAAACTTGTCGAAGGATATTATAAAGGAGAAAAAGGCAATGCAAAAAGCGTCCTTTGGTGGTTGACTTTTGATGTGTGGAGAAGATTCCTTAAAGAGGGCAGATCGAAAAAACTTGATTAATGATTGGTTGTTTCATTTTCTCCCAGTAAATAGACGTGCAAAATTCTTGACATGGGAAGCCGTGCAAAAATTTTTTACTTCCTACTGCGGGAATAGCTCAGTGGTAGAGCTCTACCTTGCCAAGGTAGATGTCGCGGGTTCGAATCCCGTTTCCCGCTCCATTTTTTTCTGGCGACATAGCCAAGTGGTAAGGCAGGGGTCTGCAAAATCCTTATCCCCGGTTCGAATCCGGGTGTCGCCTCCAAATTTATTATGTGCCGGAGTGGTGGAATTGGTAGACACAAGGGACTTAAAATCCCTCGCCGTTTACGGCGTGCCGGTTCAAGTCCGGCCTCTGGTACCATATTTAACCCGCCGTGAGCGGGTTTTTTTATGTAAAATTTGACAAAAAAAAACAAATTTATACTATTTTCCAAAGGAAAAAAATAGACGTGGAGCGAGTTATGAAAAGAACTCTTTTTACGATTTTATTAATGTGCATAATCGTCCTTCCAATTGAAGGCGCATTCTTGCAGTATGCCCCTTCTGCAAAGACCGCAGCACTTTCCGGACTATCCCTTCTTGACAACTCAGCATCCAGCATGTTCCTTAATCCAGCGAATATGCTTCAGCGATTCTCTGTAACATCGTCCTACATAATGCCATTCTCTTTTCATGAGATATCTTACAAAAATATTGCACTCTCATATCGGTTTAGCAAAACAACAATCGGATTCGGATATCAAGATTTCGGAAACAACATCTACAAAGAACAGAGCTTTGTTACAGCAGCAAATATTAGAATATTTACACACTATTGGCTTGGTGCAGGATTGCGTTATCTTAATAACAAAACAACTGCTTTCGATGCGGAGACTTCATATCAGGTTGATGTGGGAGTGCGTGCTGAATACAAAAACCTCACATTCTCAACCTCATACTTGAATCTAAACTTCGGAGAGCTGGAAAACGATCCGCTACCACAGGAAAATAGAACATTTATTTCATACACAATTGCAGATAATCTCCATGCAGGATTTGGTTTTGTAAAAGAATTCGATTTCCCCTTTTCTTTTCGCGTCGGAATTTCATATTATCCCTTCAAATATGCAGGCTTCTTCAGCGGATTTCATACTGAGCCAAACCAGCTCACCGCAGGATGCGAATTCAATTTCTTAAATTTTAAGATACAATATGCAATTGAAACCCACGAGTATTTACAATCCACTCATTATATCTCGATTCAATATGGGAAATAAATTTTTCACACTGCTGCTTTTGCTGATTATTATCAGCCTTAAGCTTTCTGCCGAAGATACCGAAGAGCAGATGGAAAAGCTCTTTTCTTCTGAAGATGAAACCTATATTTCAACCGAATTGCAACAGCGTTTGGAATATCTTCAAAAACATAAACTCGACATTAACAAGGCAGATTATAATGAGCTTGCAGAACTCCCATGGCTTTCACCTCAGGATGTTGACGCAATTCTACTTTATCGAAAAACCCACTCTATTACAAGTATGAAGAAGCTGCAAGAAGCCGGTATTTCAGAAGACATTATCCAGAACCTTCAACCCTATATCTCGTATCTTCAGTCAACGCCAGTACATTTTATCTCACGACAGAGAATGCAATATAAAGAAGACACAGGCTATGATTCTCCCCTGAAATTTTACCAGAGATATCAAGCGAAATGGCGAAATTTCTCATTATATTTCCTCTCACAAAAAGATGAAGGAGAGAAAGACTGGCTTGATTATTGGAGTGCGACACTATATATAATGGAGCTGGGTTTTGTAAAAAATTTCGCAGCAGGCAACTACAGATTATCTTTCGGGCAGGGAATACTTTTTGCTCCAAAGCTTGCGCTCTCGAAGGGCGGAAATGCCACCCACCAGCCGCTCAAGCACTATCGGGATGTAAAGCCCTACACATCGACCAATGAGGTGTATTCTCTTTTCGGATTTGCAGGAGATTTTTCTTTCTATGACATGCATATAATACCGTTCTATTCTAACTATGCTCTTGATGGAATTATTGAAAACGGTTGTATAAAAAGCATAGATATTACAGGATTCCACAGAAGTGATTCCGGACAGGACAAGAAAGACGCAATTCGGGAAAAATTGTACGGTGCTCATATCAGTTATGGAGATCAGAACAGATTCGGAGTTACTGCATACAGAGACGTATACAATCACCCGTTTTGTGACTCGACCAAAAAACAGTTTCAGGATTTATACAGCGCAGATTATTACCTGAATTATCGAAATATCACGCTTTTCGGGGAAGGTGCTTATGCGAATGGGAAAAGAGCTTTTGTTACTGGTGTGTTGTGGCAGCAGGGCATGTTAGAAAATATTATTCTTTATAGAGATTATGAAAAGGATTTTCCAACGTTTCATGGAAATCCATTTCATGCAGGAGGAGATTTTGACAACGAGAAGGGATTATATTACGGGATTACACTTCGTCCGTTTGAGCGATCCAGACTGGATGTTTATTTTGATGTCTTCCGCTTTCCCGAGGAAAGCACTTACGGCAGCCTCCCGATCTACGGCTTTGATTCCTTTGTGCAGTTCGACCAGAAATGGAAAACCTCGCGTATGCGATTTACCTATCACCACAAGCAAACTGAACGGTGGCGCAGCTTTGATGAAGTAAGCAAGCTCTACCAGGTGAAAAGGAACACATGCCGGCTCGATTTTATACAAAAGATAAATGATAAGCTCGAGTTCAAATTCCGAGGTGAATTCACCTATCACCACTATGCGAATACTGAAAAGTATGATGCGGGTATCCTGTTGTATCAGGAAATGAAATATTTTATTACTCCAAAACTAAAGAACTATGTGCGCGTCTGTCAGTATCATACCGGAGATATTATTTTGTATATGTACGAGAACGATCTGGACGGAATTATGCTCAACTCTCAGTTCAAGGGAGATGGTGTTTTTGGGTATATTCTTCTCAAATATGATATTGGGTCCCATTTCTCTATACAGGCAAAATATGCCGAAAAGATATGGAAAGAGAAACAGATCAAACACTCGAGACAGATAAAATTTCAAATAGAAACGAGCTTCTGATTATGGTGCCCTTTTTCGAGAAAATGCAAACGATCAATTAAGTTGACAAATGCTGCTTTTTTATTCGTAAAACTTGCGGAAAATTTTCATAAATTTACTCTACTGCTATGTTCAGAGTACGAAAACCTCACACGTTAAAAGTAAGAAAACAGAGAGTGCCAATGCTCATCTGGGTGCTCCTCCTCGCAGCAGCAATATTTGGTTTTCTTCAAACAAAATATTGCCACAAACAACTCGATAAATACCTTGATGTGCAGGAAATCAAGATTGAGACAGAAGCACCAACCTATTGCCAGGTTTACTTTGAGGTGGTCAATAAAGCGAGTTTTGAAATTAAAAGGCGAGTTATAGTGCGGGTTTTTTACAAAAACCTGGAACTTGGCTCAAAAATGCTTTATGGAGTTTTCGAGGCAGGAAGAACAAAGGGCTTTCTTACTACGATTGAGTTCCATGAAAAAGTGCTCAAAGAGAATGAAAACATAGATGAAATCTCAGTAAGATTTTACGATTGATATCATTTTACCCCAAAGAAATTTCATAAGACCACCTCAGCCCATACATATTTAACGAATAACAGCAATTTCTTTCACCAGCTCTTTTTCGCTATTTTTGAGATGAACAAAATATATTCCAGAAGAAAGTTCCGCCCGGGAACGATCCCGAATATCAAGCAGAAAATCATGAGAACCAGTTTGAAAATGATCATCGAGAAGCGTGGTTATATACCTGCCCTGTATATCATATAAAGTGAGTACAACATTTGAAGGTCTGCTCAAAGTAAACTTTAGCGTTGTTGAACTTCGGAAGGGATTTGGGAAATTTTGATTGAGCTTCAATCCTTCTTCTTGGGGGTCATCAACCGAGAAGGGAGCCATTGAAACAAAATCAACAACATCTGTGAAGAAGTTAGAAATAGCCAGGATGTCGTCATCGCGATTATATTCAAGCCCTGAAGGCCCATTATGTCCTGATGACACAACTATACGGTTTTCCAGGTTTGCATCATATCTATATACTGAATTTGTTCCATTGCATGTGACATAGATATTTCCGTGTTGGTCCTGTGCCATGGCATCCAGATTGTTCAAGCCAGTCCATAATGCATAAGACGTCTGCCCGGTCACAATATCTATTGCAACGATTGGTGCACTATTCTGGAATGAGCACGACAGAAGCCTGTCGTTTACTTCATCATAGATGAGACCTTGCGGATAGTTACCAAGTCCGGTGCTTGCCAGCAGCTCATGAGTGTTATCCGAAAGGTTTATCTTATAGAGTTTTTGCCCGTGATTAATAAGATAGAGGTAACCATCATGATATGCAATTCCATCAAAGTAATTGTTTGCACTTATTGGTTTATACAGAACCTGTGCAGCTGTATTGATGTTAAATGCTTTAACGCCATATCTGTAGGACACATAAAGAATTGAATCGACCAGCACATTGTTTGCACAAGCGCTAAGTCCGGATTTGAAAATACTTTGATTCCCTGAACTATCGATTTTTACGACACAGGCGGGATTCCAGCACGAAACAAAATAGCTTTT
>JAGHCS010000194.1 GCA_021160355.1 Candidatus Cloacimonadota bacterium | reverse complement strand
TGGAATATTAGTTCTTCTAAGTAACTATGGGGAAATAATATGGATTAACACAAGTTCGATAGTTGGATTATATCCAAATGCAGTTTTATATTCCGAGGATAATAAGTATCTTGTTAGCGCTTATGAGATGTATTGTATCGATGAGAACTGTAACTTAATTTGGGATAGTGAAAGCAAACCCGTTGGTAATGATAAATATATAAAAATACTTGATGATAATTATATTGTTTTTACGGGTTTACACAGTCTTCCCTATAATAATCATATAGTTTCATTATCTAAAGCTAATGCTGAAGGAAATATCGTTTCTATTGATAGTAGCAACTTCAACCAATCATCTCAATCATTTCTTATCGAAAACTGTCCCAATCCTTTTACATTAAAAACGTCGATTTCATTCTTCGTTCCGAATGTGAGCAATGTGGAAATATCAATTTACAATATCAAAGGACAAAAAGTTAAAACAATCACGAATGAAATTTGTCAGAAAGGTCAACAACAAGTGGTCTGGAACGGGGATGACAATTCTGGGAATAATGTTGGTGCGGGAGTATATTTTTATGAATTGAAGATGAATGGGAAAACCGAAGCGATTAAGAAATGTATCATGTTGAAATGAAAATAAAAAATAACTACTACTACAACAAATACAAGGACGAGGAATATTATTGGGGATTGAAGCCGTCTCCGTCCTGTCTCGAAGTACTGCAATATATGCCGCCTGTAAAACCGTTAAAGTTGCTGGATATCGGTTGTGGCGAAGGAAGAAATGCGATATTTTTTGCGCGGAACGGTTATGAGGTAACTGCATTCGATTTCGCAAAAGACGGAGTGGAAAAAACAAAGAAATTAGCAGAAAAGATTGGCGTTAAAATAAATGTTTTCCAGGCAGATATTAATGAATTAAGACTATATGAAAAATTTGATATTCTCTTTTCCACCGGAACACTGCATTATATGAAAAATGAACTACGGGAAGAGATATTTAAGAATTACAAAGATTTCACGAACGAAAACGGCATACACATGTTTACGACATTTGTAAACAAGCCCTTTATTCCACCCGCACCGGAGAAAGAAACAAATGCATACCCATGGCTGTGGGGAGAGTTGTTTGGATTCTATCATGATTGGAAGATCGAATTCTGTGAAGAAAAGATATTTGATTGTATGTCCAGCGGGATTCCACATAAACATGCGGTAAATTGTGTGCTGGCAAGGAGAGTTGAGTGAACTATTTTACATTAACAAGCCAGTCTCCATTACATTTAGCCTTGGTAAATAGGGGGCTTGGTAACGAGGGTAAAAGTTTGCTAATCCTAATTCCATTGTTGTGCTTGGATAATGTAATTGAATCTATTATTGAGGTAATATGCATTTAGGTTTTGGATTATATACCACGGGTCTTAAGTATACTCATTGGGTAACAAGATTCTATAAAAAGTCCCTGACAACTTCCCCGAGACAATCAATTTTCTTCTGCCCGGAAGCACCCTTGACTTATGATGTGCTTTATAAGATATGTGTTTGGAACGGATATACGATTGTATCAAATCCGGATAAAGCCGACATTCTCGTTCATTGGGAAGATACGACATTCCCAACAACTTTTGATGACGAAAGGTATATTAATGCCAGATGCACAGATATTAGCAAACATACACTGACAGAAGTTTCGAAACAAATTTTTAATTATACACTTGAGGTCGATCCGTGTACATTTAGACGGAATTGTGTTAAAAAAAATAATGTAAACGCTTCTCATGACGGGGAAGTGATTCAGTGTCCGATCCTCAAACTTGAAGATGGTTATGTATATCAGCGAATAGTAAATAACTCTAAGCAGAAAGGGATTGTCGAGGATATAAGGATTCCAGTCATGAAGAAAGAGATACCATTTGTATACATTAAAAAACGAACTGAGGTCAAGCGTTTTTCCAATGAGAATATGTCTGTCTCAATAAAGAGGACATCTCACGTATTATCTGATGATGAGGTACAAAAAATATTGCTTTTATGTGATGGGATGAATGTCGATTATTGTGAGATCGATGCAATACGGGATTATCCTCAAGGCACCTTATATGTTGTAGATATTAATCACTGTCCGTCGGGTCCACCCAATCATTTGCCCTTTCATCAAAAAATATGGGCGATGAAAATCTTGTCGCATACTTTCGATCGGGAGTTTGGGTGGAAATTGTAATTTTCAATATGCTCATTCTTAAATCAAAATATAAATTAATGCAGAATGATGTTCAACGATTTGAGATGATCTCAATTAAAATTGGTTATTGGATATTGAGTGCTTGCCAAGGCGTATCCCGATCTGTCGGGAGAAGAATGGTTTGATATTGGATATTCTTATTATTCCCCACCCGGAATCGTTCCCTTAAATTAATTTAAAATATTTTCTCCTCTGTGTTTCTCTGTGTTCTCTGTGGTGCACTAATTTTTTACCATCCTTAACCTCGTACCCAAGTCCAACTTGGGAATGGCACTCATTATTGAGGGGTCACCAAGTACAACTTGGTAACCAGTAAAAAAGAATTGAAAACACGACTCAGCTTGCAAAGATGAGTCGGGTTGACTTGCTATCCCGAGTCGTTCCCTTCATGACCGACTCGTGCTTTCTTACAAGAATTCATTCACCTTCTGGTTACAAAGCCACAAACCACCATCTGGCTACTAAGCCCCAGCTTGGTAGCCCGGTCTGAATTTATTCGAATTTGGTGTTATCAGACGTATCCTATGAGGTAATATCTTCACATGTATATTCTTTTTATCCTTTATAAAAGGTATCTCCCCATCGAGATAAAGCGGCAAATCGCGCTGTGCCTCAATAAGAATTTCCCTGCCTTTGTATAGATGAGCAACAGGAAGTTCTGTATGCGTGCCCTTTACTGCTTTTGGGATGAATTTGAATATCTTTCTTCGTGAAAGCTTATCAATAATACAAAAATCGAATTTCTCATCATCTATCTTGGCATCCGGAGTAAGATGAAATCTGCCACCGCAGCAGATTCCGTTTCCTACAGTAACAAAAAGCGCATCCTGCGTAAAGGTTTCACCGTTTATAGTAAGTGTCACATAATAGCTGTCTTTTCTGATGAGGGCTTTCATCACCGCATATATGTACCCGGGAAAGCCGTTGAGCCATTTATTTTTTGTATAGGAGATCGCAACCTGTGCATCAAAGCCGACGCCGAGAGTATTTATGAAATAATAGTCCTCGATCTGCCCGATATCCACAAGCTGAACGTGATGTTCTTTTATGACTTGAATTATATCGCGTAATTTATGAGAGAGATCGAGGTTCTTAGCAAAATCATTGCCACCTCCGATTGGAATAATACCCAGATTAACATTTTCAGGATATCCCGACTTCATGATGCCGTTGACCACTTCATTGATCGTGCCGTCCCCGCCTGCTGCGATAATATTTTCCACGCCTTGAATAACTGCTTCATGCGCAAAATCTATTGCCTGGCGCGAGCAGTTTGTCAGCATCATTTCATAAGGCATATTGAATTTCTTGAAGCATTTCTCTATAGAACGGGCACTTTTGAACGCCTTGCCTTTTCCCGCAAATGGATTAAGTATTATTTTATACATTATTATTCTCCATGCAATACCATGTTTCGGAATTTGTAGAGATCAAACTAATAATTAAACTTTCTGAGAATCGTGTATCAGTTCAGGAATCTTCTGGAAAAGATCATGCGCTTTATCGATGTCCTTTCCGCCGGCCATTGCCATATCGGGCTTTCCGCCGCCTTTTCCGCCGATGAATGCTGCAGCTCGGTTTACGATCTTCCCTGCATGGAAACGGTTTGTGAGGTCTTCTGTGACAGTACAGATAAGTGAAATTTTATCATCAAAAATTGCACCGAGCAATCCAATACCCGAGTCGAACTTTTGCCTGAGCATATCCGCAGCTTCTTTAAGCTGATGAATGTCATTTACATCGAGCAAACATGAAACTACCGAGATGCCATCGATTGATTTTTTGCTGCTGATCAATTGAGCAATAATGACTTTTAGGGATGCACGTTCAAGTTCTTCGATGTGCTTTCGCAGCTCCTTATTTTCTGCTTGAACTTTATCAATCTTTTCAGGAATTTCGGAAACTTTCGTATTTAATTGCATTTGAAGCTGATGCAGGATGTGTTCGTGTTGTTTTACAAATTCATACGCATATAATCCCGTCACCGCTTCAATTCTGCGGACACCTGCTGCAATGGAGCTTTCAGAGATAATTTTGAAGAATCCAATATCTCCTGTTCTCTGGCAGTGAAGCCCGCCGCAGAGTTCCATTGAGTAATCTCCGATTTCAATAACGCGTACTTTTTTCTCATACTTTTCCCCGAACAGAGCCATCGCACCTTTTTTTCTTGCATCATCGAGGTTTTCAATTGAAGGACTGACAGGGATGTTCATTATGATCTTTTCATTTACAAGCAGTTCCACTTTATCAAGCTCATCCTGTGTAACCTGCTGAAAATGAGTGAAGTCAAAACGCAATCTGTCCGGCGCTACATGCGAACCTTTCTGATGGAGATGGGTTCCCAATACCTGTCGCAGCGCAGCATGGAGAAGGTGGGATGCAGTGTGATTTCGAGCGATATTATTTCTTCTTTCAAGATCAACTATCGCTTTGACATTTTTATCTTTGATTGCACCTTTAATCAGTTTGCCGAAGTGAAATATCACGTCATTCTGCTTCTGAACGTCCTCAACTTCGATTTCAAATTCATTATTGAATATCTTTCCCGTATCAGCGATCTCACCACCGGATTCTGCATAGAAAGGGGTCTTATTCAGAACAAATACCGCATTGTTTTCTTCATCGACATAATGATGTTCAATTATACAATTTGCTGAGTCATTTTCATAACCGATGAATTTACTTTTATGACTTGCAGGAATATTGAGTTTTGAAAAGGAGTCACTTTGCCGGTCGAATTTTGCGTCGTTGCGAGCACGCGCTTTCTGTGCTTCCATCTCTTTTTCAAATCCTTTTTTATCAACTTCAAGACCTTTTTCTTCAGCCATAAGTTCCGTAAGATCGAGAGGGAAGCCGTATGTGTCATAGAGCATGAAAGCATTTTTCCCGGATATGACTGTACTTGTTCCAAGATTTGCCACAATGTCGTTGAATTTATTGATGCCCATATCGAGTGTCTGGTTGAAGCGCTCTTCCTCAGCATTGATCGCCATCTTTATGTGCATTTTCTTTTCTATGATCTCGGGATATTGCTCTCCAAGAATTTCGCATACTGTATCCACGAGTTCTGCGAGGAAAGGTTTGTGTATATTGATTATTCTACCGAAGCGTGTAGCTCTTCGCAATATTCTTCTGATAACATAGCCCCTGCTTACATTGGAAGGAAGCACGCCGTCTGCAATTGCAAAAGTAAGCGCACGGATGTGGTCTGAGATGACACGAAAGGCATGCTTCTCGTCCTCAAATTTTACCTGGGTGATTTTTTCAATATGACGAATGATCGGCATGAAAAGGTCGGTTTCATAATTGGAAGTTTTTCCTTGTAATATTGCGACGAGACGCTCGAAGCCTGCGCCGGTATCCACATGTTTTTTTGGAAGGTCTATCAGTTCTCCGTTATCAAGTCTGTTGAATTGAATAAATACAAGATTCCATATCTCGATATAGCGTCCACATGTACCGTTTACTTCGCACCTATGATTATGATCATCCTTTTGAGAACAGTGTTCGATACCACGGTCATAATGGATTTCCGAGCAGGGACCGCAGGGACCAGTGTCAGCCATCTCCCAGAAGTTATCTTTATCACCGAATTTAAGTACACGGTCAGGTTCTATATCTGTGACTTTTTTCCATAACTCAAAGGATTCATCATCTTCATAATGCACAGTTGCGTAGAGTTTGCCTTTGGGGATCTTCCAGATGGATGTGACGAGTTCCCATGCCCACTGAATAGCTTCTTTTTTATAATAGTCACCAAAAGACCAGTTGCCAAGCATTTCAAAGAAGGTGTGGTGATATTCATCTTTTCCCACTTCTTCGAGGTCGTTGTGTTTGCCACCTGCACGCAGGCATTTTTGGCTGTTTACTGCGCGAGTATACTCTCTTGATCCGGTTACAAGAAAGATGTCCTTGAACTGGTTCATCCCCGCATTGGTGAATAATAGTGAGGGATCGTTTATCGGTACAAGCGGAGCAGAAGGAACGATCTCGTGTTCTTTTGTTGCAAAGAAGTCTAAAAAACTTTTTCTTATATCTGAACTCGATTGCATAGAGAGACGATATCCTTTTTTTGAGGTATAGAAAAAGCAGTTCAGGTGCTGTCAAGAAAAACGAAGGCATGCTCATGCAGTTCCAAAAAAATTTGACAAACAAAAGGGTGCTTAAAAATGTAGCGAACTCATGGGCCAGTAACTCAGTGGTAGAGTATCGCCCTTTTAAGGCGAGAGTCGAAGGTTCGAATCCTTCCTGGCTCACCATTTGTATTAGTAATTTTTGAGGCCCCATCGTCTAACGGTTAGGACTCAGGATTTTCATTCCTGCAATAGGGGTTCGATTCCCCTTGGGGTCACCATATATCCATTCTTGCGAGAAATATCTCGTAAGTGCTTCATCCTAAGTAAATTAGGGATTCAATAAAAAGCCACCTCCTTTTCTTTTTCGATAAATAAAAACAATACAAAATATACTTACACCATATCAATGAATTGCGGGGTTCGATTCCCTTGGGGCTATTAAGCAATCTTGATATTTTAATGAATAATCTCCCTGCAGATCAAAGTATAAGAATTCATGTATAACATATCCATAGACATTTCATAACTATAACTGTAAATTGGATTTATAATTACAACACCTCATTCATCACCACGAGTTCTTTGTAGATTTCTACATAATCTTCGAGGTTAAGGTTCACCAGATTAAAGTCCGCCACAAACGTGGCGGCTTATTTAATCTTTTAAAAAATATCACAAAAATTTGACAATGAAAGTCATTCTATCATTTATGTCATATCCAAACATGATAGGACGATAAGATGAAAGAAGAAATTGATGATTTTGTCATAAGAAAACTTTCTAAATTATTCAACGTCCTTTCTAATGAAAGCCGAATAAAGATAATTTATACACTTATGGAAAACGAATCCCTTTCCGTCACAGAGCTTGCCGATAAGGTCGGCATCCCACAAAATACACTTTCTGCTCAATTAAAGATCCTATACGAGGGCTCATATGTCGATAAAAACCAGAAATGGAGAAATGTTCACTACTATATCTGTGAACCAAAACTTAAAGAAATTCTGGAAATCGGCTCAAAGATCCTTCATGATAAATGGTCATCAAACTTTGAGAAAATAGACCATGCCCAAAAAATTATTGAGAAAATAAATGGCACGAAAGGAAAGGGTAATGGGAAAAATAATTCCTAGATGGGAATTCAGAAGTTTTCAGACAAATTTCGGAAAAGCAGAAGAATTGATAAAAAAACATGAAGTAACGCGTATCAGGGAGAGCTCTGAGGTTTATATCCTATCCCAGAAAAGCAATGATAATACGAAGGTCAGGGATGAATTAATGGACATCAAAACACCTCTCAGGGTCAATGTTCAAACAAAACTCGAGCAGTGGACAGTCCTGATGAAAGCCGGTTTTCCAATTCATATAAATGAACTGGCGCTTGTCTATAAAGCCTTCGGATTGCAAATGCCCTACTGTGAAAGAGATGAATATACCTATCAGGAGTATATCGAAACACTTATCAAGCCGAATCCGGATCTGCAGATGGTCAAAGTGTATAAAAATCGATATGGATACCTTGTCGATAATTGTATTATTGAAATCGCAGAAGTTAAGTTTGATGAAATTAAGAAAAAAACAATTGCCGTAGAACATATGGATCCTGAACTCGTGCAAAAAACAGTTGCAAAACTCGGCTTATTGCAGTTTGAGAATATCAATTACATAAAGGAAATGAAGCGAACGTTCGGCATGAACTATATATAATGAATAGAGGAAGATGAAAACCTATACGATTTTAGAAATTGGCACGAACTCGATAAAATTTTTTGTAACCGGTATTGCGAACGATCATATAAAGGTTTTTGAAGATAGTAACAATATTTCCCGTCTTGGTGAGGGATTGTATAAAACAGGTAATATCTCAGAAGATGCGATAAAAAGAAACATCGATGCGCTTCGAGGATTTTTGGATATTTCAAAAAAATATAATCCCGGGCAGGTCATTACCGTGGGAACAATGGGATTGAGAACAGCAAAAAATGCACAGGAATTTATTGAAAAGGTAAAAAATGAACTGGGCTTGGAAATAAAGGTTCTCACCGGTGAGGATGAAGCACGATTTTCCTATCTTGCAGCTATTTCAGCGATAGCTGTTGACGATAAAGATATTCTTGTATTCGATACAGGTGGCGGAAGCACAGAGTTCATCTACGGTAAAGGTGACAAGCTCAAAGAGCGATTCAGTCTTAATATCGGTGCGGTTCAACCCACGGAAAAATATCTCAGATCCGATCCGGTAACTGATCAAGAATGGGAAAAATGCAATGCTGTTATCAGAGGATTTCTCAAAGAAAATCTACTTGACAGAAAAGTAGACAGGATCGTTGGAATTGGTGGAACGGTAACAAGCATGGGAGCAATCAAGCATCATATACAGAAATATGACGCTGAGAAGATCCAGGGATCGCAGCTGACCCTCGTCGAAGTGCAAGGTCAGATCGCAATGTTCCGTGAAAAAACGATAGAGCAAAGAAAAGAAATTATCGGACTGCAACCGAAAAGAGCGGATGTCATCCTTGCCGGAGCTGCTATTGTGATGAATATCCTGCTTTTAAACCATAAAGAACATTTCTTCCTTAGCGATCGCGGATTACGTCATGGAATTATTTTTGACCAAATGATCTCATTGAATAAGCAATCGGGAAGTCAACAGGAGATGAAAATGATCAGAACACTTTTAAGTCTAATCCAAATACTGGAGGTAGCGTGAAAGGAATATTTACCAATAAAGTAAAAGAGATGGAAGTAAATATCGAGGTATTTCTCGATACCGTCTGCAATGCAGGATTGATTCTGGTTGGTGGCGTTCGGGCATATATAAGAAAAAATAAAGAGCGATTTGAGCAGTGTAGTAAGGAAATTTCAATTTTGGAAACCAAAGCCGATACACTGCGTCGTGATATCAAGCAAAAATTGTATTTCAATATGCTCATTCCCGAATCGAGAGGTGATGTGCTTGGTTTGCTGGAAAATATCGATACGGTTGTCGATATATGCGAGAAAGTGCTCGAGCAACTTTCGATCGAGCAGCCGATCATTCCCGAAGATCTCGAAGGGGATTTTATCGAATTATCCGAGTTGTCGGGCAAAGCAGTCGATAGCGTTGTTCAAGGATCACGGGCTTTTTTTACGAATATAAAAATGGTTAATGATTTCGTGAACAAAGTTCATTTTTATGAGCATGAAGCAGACCAGGTAGAAAAAAGCATAAAACGAAAAGCATTCGCATCTGAGAAGATAAAACAGTTCAGCCGGAAGGTACACATCAGATATTTTGCAGAAAAAGTCGCGCTGGTCTCCGATGTTGCCGAATCGGTCGCAGAGCGTCTTGCTGTGTATGCGATCAAACGAAGGATGTAACGTTACATGATTGGAACACTTTTTCTTCTTTCAAGCGGCTTGTTCTTAGGATGGTCTCTAGGTGCAAACGACGCCGCGAATATCTTCGGGACCGCGGTCGGCACTAAGATGATCCGCTTCTATATAGCAGCGATCATAAGCAGTATCTTTGTGATTATTGGAGCTGTCGTGAGTGGTGCTGGTGCTTCACATACGCTTGGACAATTGGGCGAACTATCGGCAATGTCCGGAGCTTTTACCGTTGCTCTTGGCGCTGCATTGACCGTTCTCTGGATGACGTATGCAAAGTTGCCCGTGTCCACATCCCAGGCAGTCGTGGGTGCCATCATTGGATGGAATTTTTTTGCACATAATCCACCACATGTGGATTCATTACGCGCAATCATCGGTGCGTGGATTTTCTCTCCTATACTTACTGCAATATTCGCTTTTATCTTTTTCCAGATCATAAAACTAATTGTTGATAATTCCCGAATCCATCTTATTCGTCTCGATTCCTTAACACGATGGGGTTTGATCATCGTCGGTGCCTTCGGTGCATATAGTCTTGGAGCGAATAATATTGGAAATGTTATGGGTGTGTTCGTCAATTCATCACCATTTCATGATATAAGTATTGGGGGTTTTCTCAAACTCAGTTCTATCCAGCAGCTTTTCCTTCTTGGAGGAATCGCGATCTCGGTCGGTATATTTACCTATTCCAAGAGGGTCATGTTAACTGTTGGGAAAAGTATTTTCAAACTCTCTCCACTCACTGCATTTGTTGCGGTGCTTTCAAGCTCGATCGTGCTTTTCCTTTTTGCATCACAGTCATTGAAAACCTTTCTGGTGTCTCACGGGCTGCCCTCATTCCCGCTCGTGCCCGTTTCGAGCTCACAATCTATCGTAGGAGCAATAATCGGTATCAGTTTGGCGAAAAATCCTAAGAATACGAATTTCAGGATGCTTGGAAAAATAAGTTTGGGATGGATTACGACACCGATCGCAGCTGTAATAGTCACGTACATTTTACTCTTCTTTGTTCAGAACGTCTTCGGACAAACGGTAACGTAATAAATTATCTTTATAGGATGCTTGGAATCATACGTATGAAAAAATATATTTTCACTTGTATGCTTGCAATTATTTTATCTTTTTTGAATGCTCAGACAGTATCTATTCTTTATTTTAATGATGCACATGAGATTGCGCCGGTACTAGATGATCTCGGGGAACGTGGTGGCGTTGCTCGTCTAAAGACAATTGTTGATTCGGTCAAAAAGGAAAATCCTGAAACAATTGTTGTGTTTGGTGGTGACTGTGCAGGTGGTACTCTGTTCGGAGCACTGTATCATGGACATCCTCAAATTGAAGCATTCAATCGTATCCCTGTTGATATCGCAAGTTTTGGACAGCATGATTTTGATTTCGGAG